>NZ_JBEXPJ010000021.1:0-80604 GCF_040611995.1 Lentzea sp. NPDC006480 | reverse complement strand
AGCGCATGAGCCACACCGCGATCGGCAGGTTCATCGAGCAGTACAGCAGCGGACACCGTGCTGCTCGAAGAGGTGTCGGAGCCGGGCGACGAGGGCTGGCGCAAGGTCGTCGCCCGGCTGCACCGCACCGACGGGCCGGGCTGGCAGCACGAGGTCGACGAGGCGACCGCGAAGCTCGTCGCCGGTTGCAACGGCTCGCTTCCGCTCGAGGACCTGCTCGCACTCCTGGAGTTCGCTTACGGAGAAATCGATGCAGAAGCCGCGTTGCCGATCGTTCGCGATCTCATCCGGCACGGAATGTTGATTCCCGCGTGAAAGCAGTTGTGGCGCGCGTCACAGAAGCGAGCGTGGAAGTCGCCGGTGAGATCGTCGGTGCGATCAACGAGCCCGGATTGCTGGTGCTGCTCGGCGTCCACCACGACGACGGGGCCGGGCACGCCCGCAAAATGGCGCAGAAGCTGCACGGTCTGCGCATCCTCGACGACGAGCGGTCGTGCGAGTCGACAGGTGCTCCGCTGCTGGTCGTCAGCCAGTTCACGCTCTACGGGGACACGCGCAAGGGCCGCCGCCCGTCCTGGACGGCGGCCGCGCGGCCCGAGCACGCGGAACCCTTGGTGAACGCCGTCGTGCAGGAACTCCGCCAAATGGGCGCGCGGGTCGAAACGGGACGATTCAGAGCCGAGATGAAGGTACGGAGCGTGAACGACGGCCCGTTCACCGTGCTCATCGAGGTGTAGTCGGCCTCTTGGCTAAACGGTTCTCAGCCAATCCTCAGATTACTCGCGCAACGCGTGTGACAGCGGCGACGTCTTCAAGTCAGGAAGTCGGGAACGAATTCGGAATCGGGTTCGTTACCCAGGTATCAGCCAGCTAGCGATGGGATCCCGAGCGGGCCCGCCGCAACCGGCAACCAGGGCGCAGCGCCGCGCCGCCTTGACCGCCACGCGCGACTGTTCGATCAGGAGATACAGGCCTGACCGGCAGAAGCGTCGCCCGCAGCAGGGGGAGGGAGATCCATGACCGTCACGAGGATCTCCGACCGTGAAGTCGGAGAGAACACGCCCGCCGTCGTCGAGCACGAACTCGACGCCCAAGGTCCAGCAGCCGACCTGGTTCGAGTCTACCTGAACGGAATCGGCAAGACCGCGCTGCTCACCGCCGAGGAGGAGGTGGAGCTCGCGAAGCGCATCGAGGCCGGTGTGTTCGCGCAGCACGTCCTCGAGACGGCCAAGCGCCTCACCCCGACCCGTCGCGACGAGATGGGGGAACTCGTCCGCGACGGCCGCCGCGCCAAGGACCACCTGCTCAAGGCCAACCTGCGCCTCGTCGTCTCGCTGGCCAAGCGCTACACCGGCCGCGGCATGCCGCTGCTCGACCTGATCCAGGAAGGCAACCTGGGTCTCATCCGCGCGGTCGAGAAGTTCGACTACACCAAGGGCTTCAAGTTCTCGACCTACGCGACGTGGTGGATCCGCCAGGCCATCACCCGCGGCATGGCCGACCAGGGCCGCACCATCCGCCTCCCCGTCCACCTCGTCGAGCAGGTGAACAAGCTGGCGCGGATCAAGCGCGACCTGCACCAGACGCTCGGCCGCGAGGCGACGAACGAGGAGCTCGCGAAGGAAGCGGGCCTCAACGTCGACAAGGTCGCCGACCTGCTCGACCACGCTCGTGACCCGGTATCGCTGGACATGCCGGTCGGCACGGAGGAGGACGCTCCCCTCGGTGACTTCATCGAGGACTCGGACGCGACCGACGCCGAGAGCGCCGTCATCTCCGGCCTGCTGCAGGACGACCTGCGCCGCGTGCTGGCGACCCTCGAGCCGCGAGAGCAGGCCGTGATCCGGCTGCGCTACGGCCTGGAGGACGGTCAGCCCCGCACGCTGGACCAGATCGGCAAGCGGTTCGGCCTGTCGCGCGAGCGGGTGCGCCAGATCGAGCGCGAGGTCATGTCGAAGCTGCGCCAGGGCGAACGCGCCGCGAAGCTGCGCGCCTACGCCTCGTAGTCACGGTTCGGACGTCACTCGTCCGGCAGTATTGACTTGTGACTCAACTCACGGCACGGTCGGGCGTTACCAAGCTTCGCGACGCCCTTCACCTCATGTCGTGACAGGGACAGTCGCCATCGAAGGAAGGTCGGGACGGCCGGGGGCCGCCCCGGCCTTCCGTATTTGTGGGGTACGGAACAGCGCGGCGGGCGGGGATCACATCAAGGCGTCCCTTTGATGGCGGTACGGTTTTCTGATCCGAACTGCACACCGTTGGAGTTGTGTACATCGTGCCCACCACTTTCGAGTACACGGACGTCCTGCCGCTCGCGAAGGACACCGAGACCGAGTACCGCCTCGTCACCTCCGACGGGGTGAAGCTGATCGAGGCCGGTGACCGCAAGTTCCTGGAGATCGCCCCCGAGACGCTGACGCTGCTCGCGAAGGAAGCCATCCGCGACATCCAGCACCTGCTGCGTCCGTCGCACCTCGCCCAGCTGCGCAAGATCATCGACGACCCCGAGGCGTCCGGCAACGACCGCTTCGTCGCGATGGACCTGCTGCGCAACGCGGCCATCTCGTCCGGCGGCGTGCTGCCGATGTGCCAGGACACCGGCACGGCGATCATCATGGGCAAGCGCTCCGAGACCGTCCTGACCGGCGGTGACGACGAGAAGGCCCTCGCCCGCGGCGTCTTCGAGGCCTACCAGGAGCTCAACCTGCGCTACTCGCAGATGGCTCCCGTGACGTTCTGGGACGAGAAGAACACCGGCACGAACCTGCCCGCGCAGATCGAGGTCTTCCACAAGCCAGGCCAGGAGCCCGTCTACGAGTTCCTGTTCATGGCCAAGGGCGGCGGCAGCGCGAACAAGACGTTCCTCTACCAGGAGACGAAGGCGGTGCTGAACCCGAAGCGGCTCGCCTCGTTCCTGGACGAGAAGCTCCGCTCGCTCGGCACGGCCGCCTGCCCGCCGTACCACCTGGCGGTCGTCGTCGGCGGCCTGTCCGCCGAGCAGAACCTCAAGGTCGCGAAGCTCGCCTCGGCGCGTTACCTCGACAACCTGCCTGCCGAGGGCTCGGCGGCCGGCCACGCGTTCCGCGACAAGGACCTGGAGCAGCAGGTCCTGGAGCTGACCCGCAACTTCGGCATCGGCGCCCAGTTCGGCGGCAAGTACTTCTGCCACGACGTGCGCGTCATCCGCCTGCCCCGGCACGGCGCCTCGCTCCCGGTCGGCGTCGCGGTCTCATGTTCGGCCGACCGCCAGGCCAAGGCCCGCATCACGCCCGAGGGCGTGTTCCTGGAGCAGCTGGAGCGCGACCCGGCCCAGTTCCTGCCCGAGATCGAGGGTGAGGACCTGTCCGACGAGGTCGTCCGCATCGACCTCACGCGCCCGATGGCGGAGATCCGCGAGGTCCTCACCAAGCTCCCGGTGAAGACCCGCGTCTCGCTGACCGGCCCGCTGGTCGTGGCCCGCGACATCGCGCACGCCAAGATCAAGGAACGCCTCGACGCCGGCGAGGAGATGCCGCAGTACCTCAAGGACCACCCGGTCTACTACGCCGGTCCGGCCAAGACGCCCGAGGGCTACGCCTCCGGTTCGTTCGGACCGACCACCGCGGGCCGCATGGACTCCTACGTCGAGCAGTTCCAGGCGGCTGGTGGCTCACTGGTGATGCTCGCCAAGGGCAACCGCTCCAAGCAGGTCACCTCCGCGTGCAACACCCACGGTGGCTTCTACCTGGGTTCCATCGGCGGCCCTGCGGCTCGCCTGGCCCAGGACTGCATCCGCAAGGTCGAGGTGCTGGAGTACCCGGAGCTCGGCATGGAAGCGGTGTGGAAGATCGAGGTCGAGGACTTCCCCGCCTTCGTCGTCGTCGACGACAAGGGCAACGACTTCTTCGCCGAGACGTCCGCCCCGACCCTCCAGATCAGCTTCCGGCGTTAGATTCCCCGACAAAGCCGCCCTGGGTATCACCTGAGTCAGTGGGTGGTGCCCAGGGCAACGCCGCGATGGCCGCCGGAGCGCTGGTGCTGTCGTTCACCCAAGCCGGGCAGGCCGGGGCGAGCGCGTGGCCCAACGACATCTGGGATGTCAGCAGTGTCGGCTACGAGGCACACAGCGTCGGGGCGGTGGTCTGGGCGAACCGGACCGCCACGCTCCAGGGCCACATTCAGGATGACGGCGGAATCGTGTCCTCGACGGTCTTCTTCACCGCCTACGCCGGCGATACGAAGGTCGACAGCGACACGCGGACCGCGCACCCTGGCCAGGACAGGTCGTTCAGCGACGTCACCCTCGGGGATCCCGATCTGATCGGCGGGTTCGACCGCCTCAAGATCCAGGTGTGCGAGACCGACCACCCGGACACGTGCAGCGGCCCTGTCAACCTGAACCGGAACGGCGTGGCCGAGAGCAAGTACTGGCCGAATTAGCAGTACGCTTGTCCTTTTTTGGACGGGCGGAGGTCGCGGTGATTCATCACGTGCAGGTGGCGTGTCCGGCGGGCTCGGAGGACGAGCAGCGGGCGTTCTACGGCGGGGTGCTCGGGTGGGTCGAACTGCCCAAGCCGCCGCTGCTCGCGGCTCGGGGCGGGTGCTGGTTCGAGGTGCCCGGCGGTGGCGAGGTGCACGTGGGTGTCGAGCAGGACTTCCGGCCCGCGCGGAAGGCGCACCCGGCGTTCGTCGTCGATGTCGACGAGGTCGCCGAGGCTGTTGGAGCTGCCGGTCATCCGGTGGTCTGGGCGGACGCGGCGGAGATTCCGGGGCGGCGCCGGTTCCACACGTTCGACGGGGTCGGCAACCGCGTGGAGTTCCTGGCGGGCTAGTGGCCAGCGGGACCGTCTGCGCGGAAGGGCGCGAGGGGCGCCGGCGACGCAGGCGCCCCTCGCGGTCCGGCAACGAGGCGGCGCACGCGAGGGCATGTGGTGCGCCGCCTGAACGGCCGAAGACCGCGAACGCGAGAGGTCTGGAGCGTCGGCGATATGCGATATATCAGCCGGTCTCTTCGCGGGACTCCAGGACGAGGCGGCGGTTGCCGAGCGGGGCGGCCAGGCGGACGGTCAGCGGCACCTGGCGGATCTCCTGGGTGCACACCATGCCCGGAGGCTGCTTGGTGATCGTGACCAGCGTGATCTGGACGAGGTCGGCGGACTGGCCGGACACCTCGGCCCGAGCCTCCTTGCAGCCACCACCGACGCCGAAGACCTCGATGTCGGCGCCGTCGCCGAAGACGTAGACCTCGTCGCGATAGGTGTCTGACAACGATGTCGTGTCGACCTTCTCCTTGGCCACCGGCGTCACGTTGGGCGGCACGACCGGCTTCTCCTCCGAGATCGAGACCGGAGGCTGCACCGGCGGGGTGGCCGGGTTCGAGCCGGAGGATCCAGGCGCGGACGTGCCCGTCGTGGGCGCACCGCTGGACGAGCCGGACGAGGATCCGGGCGCGCTCGACTGCGTGCCGGATGAGCAGCCCGCCAGCGCTCCCGACACAGCAGCGGCGAGAGCAACGGCAGCGACGACGTTTCTCATGCGCACCATCCTTGCAAACCGGGCCAAGGGGCCAGGTGAAGAAGGAGATGCCCGGCCGACGGGGCAGAGGCCGACCGGGCACCGTGGGGGGAGGGTCTACTTCTGTGCCCTACTTCTGGTCCTGCCGCGACGTCAGCACGACCGTGCGCTCACCAAGGGGCTCGGACAGCTGCACCGTCAGCGGAGGGAAGCGGATGTCCATGGTGCACATCTGCTTGGTCAGCGGTGTCGTCTCGACGAGCTCGATCTTCACCGCGGAAGCGGTTTGCTCCAGCACGGACGCGCTCGCCTTGCCGCACCCGCCCTCCTGGGCGATGACGCCGACGGTCCGGCCGTCACCCTGTGTCCACACCGTGTGCGGATAGTCAGGGGACAAAGCGCTGGTGTCCAGCTTCGTCACCGGTTTGCCGTCGGGCGGTACTTCTCCGGGTGCGATGTTCGGTGGCACCTCAGAGGGTGAGGTGGCGGTCGGCAACGTTGGACCGCCACCTGCCCCAGTGCCTTCGTGTTGCGCACTGCCACAGGCCGAGATCACCAGCAGCAGGACGCCAGTGCCAACTACGGTTCCTATGTGCCTCATGTTCAGAGGACGGAACCACGAGCACTAAGGGTTGCAACGGGTTCGCTTCACAGTTACCGGCTGACGGCGGTTACAGCCTCTCGCAAAGCTTCCAGCCTCGCCGCGGACGCGAGACCCCCGTGGTAGAGGTGGAACTCCTCCACCCCGGCATCCAGATAAGCCAGCCACTCCTTCGACAGCGCGGCACCGTCAGCGGGCTTCGGCGGCAACCCGAGCACGTACGCGGCGATCCGCGTGTCCGGAGCGGCCGCGCGCAGAGCCTCGATGCCCGGCACGGCGACCTCAGGACCAGGCCAGCACATCGTCGTCAGCACGTCGATGTCCGCATCCAGACCACCGGCCACGGTCGCGAACGGCCCGGTACCCCAAGGATCGGCCGTCACGTGCATGCCGACCCGAACGGAAGGCGCGACAGCACGAATCTCGGACACCAGCCGAGACCGCAGCGACCGGACAACCCCAGTGCGCACGGCACGCACGTCATCTGCGAGCGCGCCCAACGCTTCCTCCACGCTGGACGCGCCGCGATCAACCCCGGCCCGGACCGCTTCACGCAGGGCATCCGGGTCGGCGTACAGGGCGGTGCAGGCAGTGCAGAAGCACAGCGACAACAGCTTCTGCTGCACCGGGTTCCAGTCCGTGCCGTCGGTCTTCTCGTGGTGCCCGCCGTGGAAGAACCCGAGCGGCCCCGCGGCCTCCAGGATGATCCCGTCCGGCGCACCGAGCTCCAGCACCTCGGACACCAGCACCGACGTGTACTCCACGACGTCGGGCTGCGCGGTGCACAGCGCGTACGGGTACCGATCCCCGAACGCGTTCACCACCGTCACATCCGGGTGCAGGTCACCCAGCCGCGAGTTGTGCGTCAACACCGTCCACGCGTACACGGGAAGCCCAGCCGCACGAACCAAAGCAGCCGCTTCACCGAAGGAGTTCGACGAGTCCATCCAGGACGGTTCAGCGGGCACGAGCCGGCCGAAGTTCGACGACCGCACCGGCAGGTAGAAAGCCGCGTGCCGCGCGTCGACCAGCCGGTGCGAAGGGTGCAACGGAGTTGCAGCCCGCACGGTGTGGTACGACGCGGCAAGGGCGATCGCGTCCACCCCGAGACCCTGGTACCGCGCAACGGCCTCAGGGTCCCCGATCAGGTCCCACGGATAGGCGTGGACAACTGACTTCACCACCGGGGACGCTTCCTCTCATAGCTGGGGTCGAACTTCTGCATGTAGCCCGTGTCGTCCCGCGCCGTGATGCCGCACCGGATGTAGTTCTCCGCCAGTCGCGCCAACGCGTCGCGATCCAGCGACACACCGAGGCCCGGAGTCACCGGCACCGGCACCGCACCATCCACAAAGGACAGCACACCCGGTTCCACGACCTCGTCCTGAGCGTTCCACGGGTAGTGCGTGTCACACGCGTAGTTGAGGTTCGGCGTAGCGGCGGCCAGATGTGTCATGGCAGCCAACGAGATACCCAGGTGCGAGTTCGAGTGCATCGAGAGCCCGATGCCGAACGTCTGGCAGATCATGCCCAGCTGACGCGACCGCTGCAGACCACCCCAGTAGTGGTGGTCCGACAACAGGACCTGCACCGCGTCCTGCTCCACCGACGGCTTCAGGTGCTCGAACGCGACCACGCACATGTTGGTGGCCAACGGCATCGGCGCCTTGAGAGCCACCTCGGCCATCCCGGAGATCTCCGGCGTCGGGTCCTCCAGGTACTCCAGCACGCCGTCCAGCTCGGCCGCGACCTTCAGCGACGTCGCGACCGACCACGCCGCGTTCGGGTCCAGCCGCAGCGGGTGGTCCGGGAACGCCTCGCGCAACGCCCGGATCGCCTCGATCTCCTGCTCCGACGGGAAGACACCGCCCTTGAGCTTGATCGACCCGAACCCGTACTCGGAGATCATCTTCGAGGCCTGCGCCACGATGCCGGCGGGGTCGATCGCCTCGCCCCACTCGTCCGGCTCGGCGCCGGGGTGCCCGTCCCACTTGTAGAACAGGTAAGCGGAGTAAGGCACCGACGAACGAACAGCGCCGCCCAGCAGGTCGTGCACCGGGCGCCCGAGAGCCTTGCCCTGGATGTCCAGGCACGCCACCTCGAACGGCGAGTACACCCGGTCGACGGCGCTCTCCGCGGTGATCTTCCCGGTCAGCCCGTGCTTGTCCGGCGCGGCCTTGCCACCGAGAAGAGCGGCGACCCGCGCGTGCATCTCGTTCAGGGCGAAGACGTCAAGGCCGATCAGGGAGTCCACAACGGACCGTGAGCGTTGCAGATGCCCAAGGTCGCCGTAGGTCTCCCCCAACCCCGAAATGCCTTCGTCGGTGTGCACCTCGACGATCGTGCGCAGCGCCCAAGGCTCGTGCACGCCGGCCGCGTTCAGCAGCGGCGGGTCCCGGAACGCGATCGGTGTCAGAACAATCTCGGTGATCTTCACAGCGACAGCTCCCTCAGGCCAGCAGTGCCTTGCCCGCAGCGATGATCTTGTCGAGAGCGGCCAGGTGCTCGTCCGAAGGATCGATCAACGGCGGCCGCACGCCACCGACGTCGAGACCGTTCGCGCGCACCGCGGCCTTCACCAGGGCGACGGCGTAGCCGGGAACCTTGTCGCGCAGCTCGACCAGCGGCTTGTAGAACTCGAACAGGAAGCGGTTCACCAGCTCGGTGTCGCCCGCCTGCACGGCGTTGTAGAAGCCCAGCGAGATCTCCGGCGCGAAGCAGAACACCGCCGACGAGTACAGCTCGACCCCGATCCCCCGGTACGCGAGCTGCGTCATCTCCGCGGTCGGCAGGCCGTTGAAGAACTGGAACGGCTTGTCAACGTTGGCACGCACGGACAGCACGATCCGCTGCATCTGGTCGAGGTCGCCGATGCCGTCCTTGAAGCCCACCACGTTCGGGATCTGCGCGACCTCGACGGCGGTCTCGGGCGTGAACCGCGCGTTGTTGCGCTGGTACACGATGATCGGCAGCTCGGTGACGCCCGCGACCTCCTTCACGTACCGCACGAGCCCGGCGGCCGGGTTGGTCACGAGGTACGGCGGCAGCAGCAGGATGCCCTGCGCACCAGCGCGTTCCGCCGCCTGCACGAACTGCTTGGTCGCCACGACCGAGCCGCCCGCACCGGCGAACACCGGCACCTTGCCCGCGGTCGCCTCGACCGCCACCGACACCGCGCGCTCGAACTCCTCCAGCCCCAACGCGTGGAACTCGCCGGTGCCGCACGCGGCGAACACCGCGCCCGGGCCGGCGGAGACACCGTGCTTGACGTGCTCAGCCAGCACGTCGAACGCGATGTTCCCCTCGGTGTCGAACGGGGTCACCGGAAAGAACAGCACACCATCGAGTTGCATACCAGACACTCATCCCTTGATCGCTCCGGTGGTGATCCCACGCAGGAAGGACTTCTGCAGCGACAGGTACACGACGAGACTCGGTACCAGCGCCAGCAACGCTCCGGCCAGCACGATGCCCGTCCCGACCTGATCATCGGATCTGAGCGCGAGAAGTGCGACCGTGAGCGTGTAATCGGAGGGGTCAGCGGCGACGATCAGGGGGAGCAGGTACTGCTCCCAAATCATGTTGAAGCCGAACACGGCGATGACGCCGAGCGCGGGCCTGCACAGCGGGAGGATGATCTGCGCGAACAGCCGCAGCTCCCCGGCACCGTCCACTTTGGCCGCTTCCTCCAGTTCGGCGGGGATCTCCCTCATGAACTCCGTCATGACGAAGATGGAGAAACCCCACGCCCCCAGGGGGAGGATGACGCCGAGCAGGGTGCCCTTGAGACTCACGTGCACCAGCGGTAGGTCTCCGATCACCAGCGACAGCGGGATCGCGATGACCTCCTCCGGCAACATCATCGTGGCAAGGATGACCAGCAACGCGATGGCCTGACCGCGGAACTTCTTGCGCGCCAACGCGTAGGCGGCGAACACGCTCACCGCCAGCTGCAACAGCAGAGCACCCCCGGCGATGATCAGCGAGTTCGCCAGGTAGTGCCAGATCTTGTTCTCCGCCGCCACCTGGAAGTTGATCAGCGACGGGTTGTCCGGGATGACCGAGAGCTTGGTCGGGTCCGGGTTGTGGTCGAACGCGCCGGAGAAGATGACCAGCAACGGACCGCAGAAAAGGATTACAGCGAGGGCGCTCAAAAAGACCCGGACGCCCTTGCTGAGCCACGCGTCCGATCGGGTGGACCAGCCGAGGGCGCTGTCGAAGCGGCTGGAGTTGATGCTGCTCATCGCGCCTCCTTCTTGCGGCGGTACCACTGCACGCTGACCGTCATCACCAAAGTAACGAGGAACAACACCACGGAGCCAGCCGAGGCGAGACCGGCCTCGGACTGCTCGAACGCCGTGGTGTACACGCGGGTCATCCAGACGTCGGTCGACCCGGCCGGACCACCGCCGGTCAGGACGTAGACCTCGGTGAACACCCGCAGGCCGCGAATCGCCGCCAGCGTCAGGAGAATCGTGATCACCGGACGCAGCGCCGGCAGCGTGACGTTCCAGATCCGTTGCGGCGTCGAGGCTCCGTCGATCGCGGCGGCCTCGTACTGCTGGCGGTCGATGCCGGCGAGCCCGGCGAGGATCAGCACCATGTCGTACGGCGCGTGCTTCCAGATGCCGACGAACATGACCGACACCAGCGAGGTGTCCGGGCTGCTGATGTACTCCCACGGCCCCAGACCGACCCACGAGATGAGGTCGTTCAGAAAGCCTTCCGGCGCCGGGTAGAAGAACAGGCGCCAGATCTCACCGATGACCGCCGTCGCGGCGACCACCGGCAGGAACACCGCGGACCGGACGAACCACAGCGACTTGGCGTGGCCTTCCAGCAGCAGTGCCAGGAAGAAGCCGATGAGCATCGCACCGAGCGTCTGCCCACCGGCCAGGACCAGCGTGTGCCACGACGCCGTCAGGAACTTCTCGTCCTGCAGGATCGTGGCGTAGTTCTTGAAGCCGACGAAGATGTCGCCGAGAAAGGGCCGGACCTCGAAGAGCGAGAGCCGGATCCCTTCCGCCATCGGGATGAACTTGAAGACCAGGAAGATCAGAGCGGCTGGGAGGAGAAAGAGCCACGGGACGAAGGTGGCTCCCGTGAGGCGACGCCGGCGGCGCCGCCTCTGCTGGGTTCGACGGCACCGCCGCCACTAGCCGTCGAGCCCACGTCTTGGGTGTCGCTGACGGAACGAACTGCCGTCACTGCGACGCCTTCTGGTTCTCGAGCTCCTTCTTCAGCGCCTCCGCCAGGGTCTTGAGCTCAGCCGACGAGTCGGCCGGGCACTTGGCGAAGATCGAGTTCAAGGTCTCCGAGGTCTTCTGCCGGAAGGGGGTGAAGTTCGGAACGCTGGGGAACGGCCGCGCCTCGCTCTTGTACACGCCCGCCACGGTCGCCCACCGCGGATCGTTGTACGTCGCGTTGACGTCGACGTTCTTGTTGACGGGCAGGCGGACCACCGGCTGCGGGTCGCCCTTCATGCCGGCCTGCTGCGCCTCGGGCGTGATCAGGTACTCGGCGAGCTTCTTCTGGTCGGCGGTCTTCGCGGAGCCGGCCATCAGGTAGATGTCCTCGCCCTCGCCCAGGACCGTGGCACCGGCCGGGCCGCGCGGAGACGCGATGACCTCGTACTTGTCCTTGCCGATCGACTTGTCGAAGCGGCCGATCATGTACGGGCCGGTGAGGTAGATACCGCTCTTGCCCGCCTCGAACAGCGGGTGCGCGTCGTTCGTGCTCAACGTCAGCGAGCCCGGCTGCATGACCTTGTCTTCACAGAAGAGCTTGCGCAGCCGCTCGACCGCCTTGGTCGACTCGGGCGAGTCGATGCCGACGGAGAACTTGCCGCCGCCCTCTTGTTCCAGGATGTCGCCGCCGCCCTGCCAGATGTAGCTGGACGCCCACCACGCGAGGTAGCCGCGGTCGACCGTGCCGGGGACGAGCATGCCGTAGGTGTCGTTCTGCCCGTTGCCGTCCGGGTCGTTCTTGGTGAACGCGCGGGCCAGGTCGTCGAGCTCTTCCCACGTCGTCGGGACCGGCTTGCCGAGCTTCTCGCGCCAGTCCTTGCGGATCAGCGTGACCATCGCCTGCGTGGAGTAAGGAATGCCGTAGTACTTGTCGTCCGCACCCTTGGCGTTGTTCCAGGCCCGATCGACGATGTCGCCGCCGCCCGCGATGTCCTCGCGCTTGACCTCGGTCGTCCAGCCCTGCTTGACGAAGTTGCCGAGCGAGCCGGTGTCCGTGATGACGACGTCGGGGAGGTCCTTCGACGCGGCGCGCTGCTGCACCTGCTTGTCGAAGTCGTTGAAGATCGGCTTGTAGTCGACCTTGACGCCGGTCTTGTCCGTGAACGACTTGAAGATCTTCTCGTAGACCTTCGCCGTTGCCTCCGTCGAGCGGGTCCACACCTCGAGGGGCTTGTTCGGGTCCTTGGTCGACGTGGGCGTGTTCGAACTTCCACAGCCTGCAAGCAACGCGACCACACTCAGTGTCGCGATGGTTGTGGCAGTTCTACGGCGCATCGTCGGAGCCCTTCATTTTCACGTATGTGAACCGGGGTCGTACTTGTGAACCTGGTGCAGGACTGTAAGAATCAGCACAGCAACGTGTCAAGAGTGTGTTGCGAACAGGTTTCGAGGAGGCCAGGTGGCGTCGCCGATCGACAAGGGCACTGCTCGTCCGGGTGCGGTGAAGTCCGCCGACCGCACGGTTGAGCTGCTCGAAGTGCTCTCCGCGTCGGACCGCCGGCTGACGCTCACGGAGCTCCATCGCGAGCTCAGCTACCCCAAGTCGAGCCTCTACATGCTGCTGCAGACGCTGGTCGCGCGCGGCTGGGTGGAGGTCGACTCCGACCGCGGCACGTACGGCATCGGTGTGCGCGCACTGCTCGTCGGTACGTCCTATTTGGATCACGACCCGGTGGTGCGCGCGGCGATCCGCGTGATGGAGCAGGTGCGGCAGGACATCAACGAGACGGTCCACCTTGCCCGTTTGGACGGCGCGGACGTCGTCTACCTGGCGAGCCGCGAGTCCGAGCACCACCTGCGCGTCGTCTCGCGCGTCGGCCGCCGGCTGCCCGCGCACTCGACATCACTGGGCAAGGCCGTGCTCTCGACGCGCACACCGGAGGAGGTCGACCTGCTCCTGCCCGACGTGCTGGCGCCGCTGACCCCGAACACGGTGACCGACCGGGCGGCGTTGCACGAGCAGCTCGCCGGTTTCCGGAATGTCGGTTATGCGCACGAACGCGAGGAAAACACCCCTGGACTGGGCTGTTTCGCCGTGGCGTTGCCGTACAGGAACCCCGTTCTGGACGCTATGAGTTGCTCGGTCCCACTGGGCAGACTGGACCCCGAGCACGAGCGGCAGGTCATCTCCGCTCTGCTGGACGCTGCCCGGACCATCACCGAGCTTCTCCGCCAGTTCGGTAGGTGAAAAGGTTTACTGAAACATCTGCACACGACGGAGGGGTCCATCCCGTGACCGCACGCATCCTGATCACCGGCGCCGGTGGCGGGGTGGGAACGCTCATGCGTTCTCGCCTCGCGGCGGACGGCCGTGTCCTGCGGCTGCTGGACATCGCGGAGCTTCCCGCGGCCGCTGACGGCGAGAACGTCGAAATCGTCCAGGCGTCGGTGACCGACATGGCCGCGATGGAGGCGGCGATGAAGGACGTCGACGCCGTGATCCACCTGGGCGGCCACAGCCTGGAAGAGGCGTGGGAGAAGATTCTTTCCGTCAACATCGACGGCACGCACACGCTGCTCGAAGCCGCCCGCCGCGCCGGGGTTCGCCGGGTGGTCCTGGCCAGTTCCAACCACGCGGTGGGGTATGTCGAGCGGGCCAACGGCGAGGCGGGTGACTACCTCTTCCCGCGCCCGGACACCTACTACGGTGTGTCCAAGGTGGCGCTGGAGGCGTTGGGGTCGCTCTACGCCGACCGCTACGGCATGGACGTGATCGCGGTGCGCATCGGCTCGTGCTTCGAGAAGCCGCGCGACGTGCGGATGCTGTCGACGTGGATGTCGCCGGACGACGGCGCGCGCCTGTTCGAGGCGTGTCTTTCCGTCGCGTCGCCGGGATTCCGGATCGTGTGGGGCGTTTCGAACAACAAGCGCGGCTGGTTCTCGCTGGACGAGGCCCGCGCGATCGGCTACGAGCCGCAGGACGACTCCGAGGAGTACGCGGCGGCCGTGCTGGAGCAGCACGGCGGTGAGCTCGACCCCTCGTCGTACGCGGCGAAGTACGTGGGCGGGGCCTGGTGCGGCCCCGATTTCGACACGGCAGTCAAGGAGGCAGGGCGTTGAGCCACGTCGTTCAGGGATACAACCCGCGCACCGGTGAGCCGTTCGGCGAACCGGTTGCGAAGACCCCCGACAGCGAGGTGGACCGGATCGCCTCCGCCGCGGCCACCGCGTTCTCGGCGTGGTCGGTCGTTCCGGCGGCGGATCGCGCTGTCGTGCTGGAGAAGGTCGCGGACGCGCTGGACGCCGAGTCGTCGTTGCTCGTCGAGACGGCTGACGGCGAGACGGCGCTGGGTGTGCCGCGGCTGACGACCGAGCTGAAGCGCACGACGAACCAGCTGCGGTTGTTCGCGGAGGTGTTGCGGGAGGGCAGCTACGTCGAGGCCACTTTGGACTCGGCGAACCCGGACATCATCCCGCCGCGTCCGGTGCTGCGGCGTGTTCTCCGTCCACTCGGGACGGTCGCGGTGTTCTCCGCGTCGAACTTCCCGTTCGCGTTCTCGGTGGCCGGTGGTGACACGGCTTCCGCGCTCGCGTCCGGGTGTTCCGTTGTGGTGAAAGCACATTCGGCGCACCCGTCGACGTCGCGCGAGACCGCGCGGGTCGTCGTGGACGCGTTGCGGGATGCCGGTGCGCCTGAGGGTGTGTTCGGCATCGTGTACGGCACCGAGTCCGGTGTCGCGCTGGTGAAGCACCCGGCGGTGCGCGCGGTCGGCTTCACCGGGTCGACCGGTGGCGGGCGGGCGTTGTTCGACCTGGCCCAGGGCCGGCCGGACCCGATCCCGTTCTACGGCGAGCTCGGCAGCGTCAACCCGACGGTGATCCTGCCGGGTGCGGCCACGCCGGACATCGCGGCCGGCTTCGCCCAGTCGTTGACGATGGGCGTCGGGCAGTTCTGCACGAACCCCGGCCTGGTGTTCGCGCCCGAGTCGATCGTGCCGGCGCTGGGTGAGGCCGTCGCGGCTTCTTCCGGTGGCGCGATGCTGAACGAGCGGATGTGCGACTCCTACAAGGCGGGCACGGACGCCCTCGCCGCGTCCGACCTGGCTTCCGTGGTTTCTTCCGGTGTGCGCCCTGATGAGGCGTGGGCCGTGGCGCCGTTGCTGTTCTCGACGCCGGTGAAGGTGTTCGAGGAGAACCTCGAGAAGCTGACCGAGGAGCACTTCGGCCCGGCCGCGCTGGTCGTGACGTACTCGGAGCCGTCGGAGCTGCACTCGGTGCTGGCGAAGCTGCCGGGCACGTTGACGGGCACCGTGCACGCCGCTGAGTCGGACTACGCGGAAGCCGGTGCGGTGGCGGAGATCCTGCGGCACGTCGCCGGTCGCATCATCTTCAACGCGTGGCCGACCGGGGTCGCGGTGGCGTGGGGTCAGCACCACGGCGGCCCGTGGCCGTCGACGACGAACCCGCTGCACACGTCCGTCGGTGCGACGTCGATCCGCCGGTGGATCGCGCCGGTGACGTACCAGTCGTGGCCGGACGCGTTGCTGCCGCCGGAGTTGCAGGACGCGAACCCGCTGGGCATTCCGCGCCGGGTGGACGGCGTGCTCGTGGTGGACTGATCGCGGTTTCTCGACGGGGCTGCCGACGTGATGTCGGCAGCCCCGTTTTTTGCGCGCTTGACTTTGGAGTGCGGTCACAGGTTTAGCGTTGGGTGCATGAGAGTCGCCGAGCTCGCACGTCAGGTCGGGGTCCGGCCCGACACCGTCCGGTATTACGAGCGCGCGGGCCTGCTCGCGCCGCCGCCGCGCACTTCGTCGGGGTATCGGCAGTACCCGTCCTCGGCCGCGGACCGGATCCTGTTCATCCGCGACTGCCAGCGCCTCGGCCTGACGTTGCGCGAAATCTCGTCGTTGCTGGAAGTCCGCGACACCGGCGAATGCCCGTGCGAACCGGCCGAGCAGCTGCTGCGCCGGCACATCGCCGAGATCGACGCGGAGATGGAACGGCTCGCGCGACTCCGTTCGGACCTGGTGGACATGGTCGGGACCGACTGTTCACCGTTGTGCCCGCCTGAGGGGAGGTGATCGGGAATGGACGACTGCTGCACGTGTTGCGACTGCTGCTGACCGACGACTGATCAGTCGGTTCACACCAATCCGGCGAGGCGCCCGCCGGATTCGTGTCGCAAACATGTCACCCGTTCAACAGCAGCCCGATGTTTAAACGAATTCACCAGCTCCATTCGCGACTCGCCGGGGCAAGATGGTCATCGCACGGCGACGTCCAGGGGAGCGGGACATGACCGACCTGCGTTTCGCATGGCTCGAGATCACCGGCAGATGTCAACTGAGCTGCACGCACTGCTACGCGGACTCCGGCCCGCGCGGCACGGACGGCGTGCTGCGAACATCCGACTGGTTCCGCGTCATCGACCGGCTCGCCTCACTGGGTGCGCGGTCGGTTCAGTTCATCGGCGGCGAACCGACATTGCACTCCGATTTACCCGCGTTCGTGGACCGGGCCCTGGATGCCGGTCTCGGGGTCGAGGTGTTCAGCAATCTCGTGCACGTCGGCCCGCGTCTGTGGGACACGTTCTCCCGTCCCGGAGTGCGCCTGGCGACGAGCTACTACTCCGACTCCGCTGCCCAGCACGAGGCCATCACCGGCCGGCGCGGCAGCCACGCGCGCACCCGAGCCAACATCGCCGAGGCCGTCAGCCGCGACATCCCGTTGCGCGCCGGAGTCATCGATGTCAGCTCCGCCGACGTCATAGGCCGGCAACGCACACACGCCGCTCGCGATGAGCTTTCTCGTCTCGGCGTCTCCTCGGTGGGCGTCGACCGCCTGCGCGGGGTCGGCCGCGGCGCAAACGCTTCACCTGGGCCTGACCAGCTGTGCGGGCGCTGCGGACACGGTGCCGTCGCCATCTCCCCCACCGGCGACGTCTGGCCGTGCGTGTTCGCCCGCTGGATCTCGCTCGGCAACATATTGGATACGGATCTTGGGACGATCCTGGCGACCGTGACTGTCGCTTCCGCTGGCGCGTCGACCGCCAGCTCGTCCTGCTGGCCTCAAGGCGGCGGCTCGTGCGCCCCTAACGACGATCCGCCGCGCCCGTGACCCTTGCCGCAACCGTTTCCGCGATCGCCTTGGCGGACTCGACGGCCTCGGTTTCCGTGGTGTCGACCTCGACGTCGTAGCTCATCCCCCGGTGCACCAGCTCGGCCTGCACCGCGGCCATCCCGGCGACCCGATCGCCTCGCGCGAGCTCCCGGCCGGCGGCGACGTCGGCGTCACACCTCACCCCGACCCACAGCACCTCAAGGCCCCGCAAGACCTTCTCCCACCGCTGACGCGACTCGATCCCGCCGAGGAACACGTCGTCCACGATCACCCGCGCCCCCGCGCGAACCATCGCGGCGACCCCTTCCATCCACGCGTCCTCGAGCAACCGGAACTCGGCCCCGACGGTGACCTCGCCGTCGTCCGCGAACCCGATCCCGCCGGCCCCGAGCTGCAACCGCGGCGGCATCACGTCGATCAACGTGTCGACCCCGATCGCCAGCCACGCCTCCGGCAACACGGCCTGCAGACACCGCGCGATCCCCGACTTGCCGGAGCTCGACCCGCCGTTGAGAACGATCACCTGAACCGTCGAAGCCACGCCACGACCGTACCTGCGGGGGTGCGGTCTTCCTCAGTACGACGCATGCGGACGACCGCAGTGAATTGGGCGGTCTTCTTCATGGTGCGACCCAAAATGAACCGGATAAATTCTGGATCACCTGCCAGAAATCATTTTTGGGGAGTTCACCGATGTTTCTTCTTGGGGTACCCGACGCGCACGAACCGGCCGGAGGACTCGCCGGCTGGGCCGTCGATCTCATGGGTTCGCTCGGCGGTCCCGGCGCGGCGCTCGTGGTGGGGCTCGACAACCTCTTCCCCCCGATCCCGAGCGAGATCGTGCTGCCGCTCGCGGGCTTCTCCGCGAGCAAGGGCGTGTTCAGCCTGGTGGAGGCGCTGATCTGGACCACGGCGGGATCCGTCTTCGGCGCCGTGGTCGTGTACCTCGCCGGAATGCTGCTCGGCCGCGACCGCGCCCGCGGGCTCGTGGCCAGGATCCCTCTCGTCAAGGTCTCGGATTTCGACAGGACCGAGCAGTGGTTCGCGAAGCACGGTTCGAAAGCGGTTTTCTTCGGCCGCATGATTCCGCTGTTCCGCAGTTTCATCTCGTTGCCCGCCGGCGTGGAGAGGATGAACTTCGCGAAGTTCCTGTCGCTGACGACGCTCGGCAGCCTGGCGTGGAACACGGTGTTCGTCGTCGCGGGCTACCTGCTCGGGGCGAACTGGTACCTGGTCGACGAGTACGCGGGTGTCTTCCAGCAGGTCGTGGTCGGCGCGGTCGTCGTGGCCACCGGGTGGTTCGTGATCACCAGGCTGCGCAACCGGAGGTCAGTGGATGCCCGCAAGTGACCAACGCTGATGGCTACGCTGCGGAGGTGCTGGTCGACAGTGGTGACCTGCTGCGCCGCGCCACGCGCCGGACGGCCGGGCTGGGGATCGGGGGCGTCAGCGCGTTCGCCGAGCTCGCCTTCCTGATCTGCGTGCTGCCCACGCTGACGGTGCCACCGGCGCGGCCGGCGATCTTCACCGCGGCGAGGGCGTTCGCCGAGTTCGAACGCCGGAGGATCGAGCGCTACCACGGCCTGCGCACCGCCGGGGAGTACTCGGGCGAGCGAGCGCTGCGGTACCTGGGTGTCCGCTGGCTGGTCGGCGGACTCGGCGCGGGCGTGCTGGTGCTGATTCTCCTCGGTGCGGTGTCCGCGCTGGTCATGGTGTGGCAGATGGTGGCCACCGGAGACACGATCGGTGCCGGCGAGGACAAGATGAGCTGGTACGACCCGATCACCTTCGTCCTGTTCGGCACGCTGCTGGTGTTCGTCACGCTGCAGGGCCTGCTCGGCGTGGAGAACCTCGACCGCGTCCTGGCGAGCCACTTCCTCGGCCCCACCCCGCAGGAGGTGTTGCGGCGCCGCGTCTCCGAGCTCACCGTCAGCCGCGCCGAGGTGGTCGAGGCGATCAACGATGAGCGCCGGCGGATCGAACGCGACCTGCACGACGGCGTGCAGCAGCGCATGGTCGCGCTCGGAATGCTCCTCGGCCGCGCGAGCCGCCGCCCGGACCAGGCCGCGCGACTGCTGGAGCAGGCCCGCGAAGAGGCCGGGCGGGTGCTGCTCGACCTGCGCGAGGTGACCTGGCGCGTGTACCCGGTCGCGCTCGACAGCGACGGCCTGCACGCCGCCCTCGAGTCGCTGGCGGAACGCTCCGGCGTGCCCGTCCACCTGCGCTACGAGCTCGTCGAACGGGCTCCGAGCACCGTCGAGATCCCCGCGTACTTCGTCGCTTCGGAAGCCGTGACGAACGTCAGCAAGCATGCCGGCGCCACCCGGATCGATCTTTCGGTCACCCGTGCGGGCACCATGGTCGTCGTGCGGATCGAGGATGACGGGACCGGCGGCGCCGACCCGTCCGGCAGCGGACTCTCCGGTCTGGCCAGGCGGGTGGCCGCGGTCGACGGGGTGTTCACCGTCGACAGCCGGCCGGGTGGCCCGACCGTGATCACCGCGGAGCTGCCGTGCGCCTGGTGATCGCCGAGGACTCGACCCTGTTGCGCGAGGGCCTGATCCGCCTGCTGGCCGAGGAGGGCCACGAGGTGCTGGCCGCCGTCGGCGACGCCACCGCGCTGCTCGAGCAGACCGGGAAGCACCGTCCGGACCTGGTGCTCACCGACGTCCGGATGCCGCCGACGCACACCGACGAGGGCCTGCGGGCGGCGCTGGAGATCCGCCACCGCTGGCCGGGGACCGGTGTCCTGGTGCTGTCGCAGTACGTCGAGAAGCGCTATGCCACCGAACTGATCGCCACCGGCGGCGGTCGCGTCGGCTACCTGCTCAAAGATCGCGTGCTGGAGGTCGGTGAGTTCCTCGACGCGCTGGAACGCGTGGCCGCGGGCGGCGAGGCGTTCGACCCGGACGTGGTCCGCGCGCTGATCACCCGCAGCACGCACACCGACCCGCTGGCCCGGCTCACGGCGCGGGAACGCGACGTGCTGGAGAAGATGGCGCAGGGGCACAGCAACCCCGGTGTCGGCCAGGCGCTCGGCATCTCGCGCAGCGCCGTGGAGAAGCACGTCAACGCGATCTTCGACAAGCTGGACCTCACCGACAGCGCCGCCTACAGCAGGCGTTCGCTCGCGATCGTGCGCTACCTGCAGGGCTAGCGTCGGGCGGCACCTGCGCGGCGTTCCTCCGCCAGCTCGCGCAGATACCCGAGGAAGTCGACCTCCAGCGTGTGCCGCTTCGACTTCACGTACCGGCTCCGCAGCGACTCCCGGTACGAGGTGATCTCCGCCTTCATCTCCGGCACCGGAGGCAGCGCGGCGGCCCCGGACACGAGATCGGCGATCCACTCGGACTGAGCCTCGGCCAGCGGCATGATCGCTCCCAGGGGCTGGATCAACCCGAGGAAGTACAGCCCGGGATGCGCGGGGTCCACGACCCGCCGGTAGAGCGACACCTCGTTGTCGGCGGAGGACACGGCCGGGAACGCGGCCGCGTCCAGGAACGGGAAGTCGACCTTGTAGCCGGTGCAGTAGACGATGACGTCCACGTCCTCCCGGCTGCCGTCGGCGAACACCACGCCGGTCCCGTCCAGCCGGGCGATGTTCGGCTTCACCGTGATGTCGCCGTGCCCGAGCCGGGTCAGCAGATCGTCGGACACGGTCGGGTGCGCCGCCAGAATCCCGTGCGCGGGCTCGGGCAGCCCGTAGGACGAGAGCTTCCCCCGAGCCAGCCGCAACATCGCCCGCAGGGACAACGCCTGCAGCCAGGCGGGCGCGAACCGGGCGAGCGGCGAGGTCGTCAGGTGGTCGGTCGGCATCCCGAACAGGTACTTCGGCATGATGTGCGCGCCACGCCGCATGGCCAGGAAAGTCCGGGAAGAGATCCGGGACGACTCGACGGCGATGTCGCACGCGGAATTGCCGATGCCGAGGACCAGCACCTTCTTCCCCTCGAATCGCTCCGGCGTCTTGTAGAAGTGCGCGTGCATCTCCTCACCGGAGAACGATCCGGGAAACGCGGGCTCGGGCAGACGCGGCGACCAGTGATGACCGGAAGCGACGATGACCGAGCGGTACGAAACAGAACTTTCGGCACCCGTATCGCGATCGCGTGTGGTGACCGAATAACCACCGGACGCGACGGAAACCGAAACGACTTCGGTCCGGAACCGGATGCGGTCGCGGAATCCGTGGTGCTTCACGAAGTCGTCGAAGTACTCGGCGATCTGGAAGTGCGACGGATAGGCGGGCAGCCGAGACGGCATCGGGAAGGACTTGAACTCCATCATCTGCCGCGAGGTGTTGATGTGCAGCGAGCGATAGGCGGACGACATGCCGTTGTCGTTGAGGTAGCGCCAGTTGCCGCCGATCTCGGACCCGGTCTCGTAGCAGTCGTAGTCGATGCCGCGGGCGCTGAGCACCTGACATGCGGCGATGCCGGAAGAGCCTGCCCCGATGACACACACGCGGTCCATGACGCTGAAGTATTTTCACGTTCAATCCGCATGTCAATCACCCGAGGCAGGGCGCGAATCGGACGAAATTGTCAGACCCGGAGGTCATGATGCGCCCATGACAGACGCGATCGTGGCCGAAGGCCTGGTCAAACGCTACGGGTCGGTCGTCGCCCTCAACGGCCTGGACCTGCGAGTCGAGGAAGGCACCATCATGGGCCTGCTCGGCCCCAACGGTGCCGGTAAGACGACGGCCGTGCGGGTGTTCACCACCCTGCTCGACGCCGACGAGGGCAGCGCGACCGTCGCCGGGCTCGACGTCCGCAAGAACGCCGACGAACTGCGCAGGAGCATCGGGCTCTCCGGTCAGTACGCGGCCGTCGACGACAACCTCACCGGGTTCGAGAACCTCGACATGGTCGGCCGTCTGTACCACCTCGGCCGCGCCAGGAGCCGCGAGCGAGCCCGCGAGCTGCTCACCCGGTTCGACCTCGAAGACGCCGCCGACCGCCCGGTGAAGGGCTACAGCGGCGGTATGCGCAGAAGGCTCGACCTCGCCGGCGCGCTCGTCGCGAAGCCGAGCGTCCTGTTCCTCGACGAACCCACCACCGGCCTCGACCCGCGATCGCGCCTAGGCATGTGGGACGTCATCGAGGAGCTCGTGAAGGGCGGCACGACCGTTCTCCTCACCACCCAGTACCTCGAAGAAGCCGACCGCCTCGCCGACCGGATCGCCGTGATCGACCGGGGCAGGGTGATCGCCGAAGGCACCGCCGACCAGCTGAAGGACCAGGTGGGCGGCGAACGTCTCGAACTCTCCGTCGCGACGACGCAGGAGCTCGCCACGGCCAGGTCCGCGCTCGCCGACCTCGCCGTCGGGCCGCTGGAGTCCGACGAACGCCAGCACCACCTCACTGTGCCGGTCACCGGCGGGTCGACGGTGCTGGTGGAGGCGATCCGGCGGATGGACGCCGAGTCGGTGAAGGTCCTCGACATCGGCCTGCGCAGGCCGACGCTCGACGACGTGTTCCTGACCCTGACCGGCCACCACGCCGAGGACGAGGAGGAGAAGTGAAGCTGCTCCAAGCACTCGCGGACGGCTCGGTCGTCGCCAAGCGCAACCTGATCAAGATCAGGCGCGTGCCGGACCTGCTGGTGTTCTCGACCGCGGCGCCGATCATGTTCGTGCTGCTGTTCACCTACGTCTTCGGCGGCTCGATCGAGATTCCCGGCATGGACTACCAGGAGTTCCTGATGGCCGGGATCTTCGCGCAGACCGTGCTGTTCGGCGCCACCATCACCGGCAGCGGCCTGGCCGAGGACATCACCAAGGGCATCATCGACCGGTTCCGCTCGCTGCCGATGGCCCGCTCGGCGGTCCTGGTCGGCCGCACCACGTCCGACCTGGTCAACAACGCGCTGGTCATCGTCATCATGATGATCACCGGCGTGATCGTCGGCTGGCGCATCCACTCGTCACCGCTGGAGGCGCTCGCCGCGGTCGGGATCCTGCTGCTGTTCGCCTACGCGTTCTCGTGGGCGATGGCGTGGATCGGGTTGCTGGTGCGCAGTCCCGAGGTGTTCAACAACGCGAGCTTCATCTTCATCTTCCCGATCACCTACATCGCGAACACGTTCGTGCAGGCGGAGAAGCTGCCGTCGGTGCTGCGCCACATCGCCGAGTGGAACCCGGTCTCGGCCGTCACGCTGGCCGCCCGTGAGCTGTTCGGCAACACCTCTCCCCTGCAGCCGGCGCCGGACGTGTGGCCGCTGCGGCACCCGGTGCTCGCGTCACTCGGCTGGGTGGTGGTCTTCCTGCTGATCTTCGTTCCGCTGGCCAACTACCAGTACAAACGCGCAGTGGCCCGCTGAGTGGAACGGGGTATGCCGCACGACTCCAGGACCAATACGTTGTGCCCCATGCGAAAGCTTCTGGTGGCAGTCACGTCGGTACTGGCGATCACGGTCTCCACGGGCACGGCGGCGGGCGCACCGCTGCCGTGCCCGGAGATCTTCGCGACGAACAACACCGCGATCATCACGGATCCGGGCGACCCGCGCCTGCAGGACAAGCTGGTCAAGTTCGACCGCGAGGTCCGCGGCATCGTGTTCGCGAACGGCGGCCTCACCACCCGCTCCACGCTGCTCGACGGCGTGTTCTGGTCAGGTGATCTGCAGCAGACGACGTTCGAACGCTCCCGCAAGTTCGACGTCACCCTCGGCGAGGAAAGCCTGCGCCACACCGCATCGACGATCAGCAAGCAGTTCAGGCAGGAGTCGGTGCTGACGTTCCGCTTCCTCGCCGCGAACTCGCCGAAGGTCGACGCCGTCCAGGTCGAGTTCGACGGCATCACCGCGCAGCAGGTCCGCGACGGCCTGCTGAAGGACGCGGTCGCGCGCGAGAAGCTCGGCGGCGGCAGCGTCACGTTGCAGAACAAGGCGATCCTCATCGCGGACGTCAACGACCTGCCGACCGTGCGCGCATTCGTCGGCAACCTCGGTGGCGACATGAGCAAGGCCAAGGTGCGCAAGGGCGCGTGGGAGTTCGTGAGTGCGGAGGAAACTCCTTTGTGGAACAAGCAAAACGCGGCCTAACCTCGTAGCCATGGCAGCAAACCTCGTCCGCGGCAGGAACGTGGACATCCGCATGTGGACTCGGCCCGACGAGGTCGAGGAGTTCGCCATGCAACAGCTTCAGAACATCTCCGCGCTGCCGTGGGCCGTCAAGCACATCGCCGTGATGCCGGACGTGCATTACGGCAAGGGCGCCACGGTGGGGTCGGTGATCGCGTTGCGCGACGCCGTCTCCCCCGCTGCCGTCGGCGTGGACATCGGCTGCGGCATGACCGCCGTGCGCACCTCGCTCACGGCGAGCGACCTGCCGGAGACACTGCGTGGGCTGCGGTCGCGCATGGAGGCCAAGGTTCCCGTCGGATTCGGGCAGCACAAGGCGACCGCCTTCACCGAACGGGACGCGTCCGACTGGGCGCCGTTCTGGAGGAAGTTCGACGACCTCACGCCCGCCGTGAAGGCGCGTGCCGACAAGGCGTTGCACCAGATGGGCACGCTCGGCGGAGGAAACCACTTCCTCGAGGTCTGCCTGGACACCGACCAGAACGTGTGGGTCATGCTGCACTCCGGATCGCGTGGCATCGGCAACGAGCTGGCGCAGCACCACATCGCGGTGGCGCGCACGCTCGCGCACAACGCCGAGCTGCCGGACCCGGACCTCGCCGTGTTCCTCGCCGGCACGCCGGAGATGGCGGCGTACCGGCACGACCTGTACTGGGCGCAGGACTACGCACGCCGTAACCGCGCGGTCATGCTGCGTCTGGTCTGCGACGTGCTGCGCACCGAGTTCCCGCACGTCCGGTTCGAGGAGCCGATCTCGTGCCACCACAACTACGTGGCCGAGGAGACGCACTTCGGTGAGGACGTGCTCGTGACCCGCAAGGGCGCGATCCGGGCCGGACGCGGCGAGCTGGGCATCATCCCGGGCTCGATGGGCACCGGCTCGTACATCGTGCGCGGTCTCGGGAACCCGGACTCGTTCGAGTCGGCGTCGCACGGTGCCGGCCGGAGGATGTCGCGCAACAAGGCCCGCAAGACGTTCACCACCAAGGATCTCGCCGACCAGACAAGTGGTGTCGAGTGCCGCAAGGACTCCGGCGTGGTGGACGAGATTCCGGGCGCCTACAAGGACATCGACACCGTGATGGCGAACCAGTCCGACCTCGTCGAGATCGTCGCGAAGCTCAAGCAGGTGGTTTGTATCAAGGGTTGATGTTTTCATTGTGAGCACGTGGGAAGCCTCCAGACAGCTAGAGACATTTGCCTGTCTTGGAGGTTTTCCATGTCAACGGGCGCCATCATCGCCCTGGTGGTCGCGATTCTCGTGGTGCTGGTGGTCCTCGCCTTCGTGCTGAGGCCCGCCATGCAGCGCAAGAAGCTGCGCGACCGCTTCGGCCCCGAGTACGACCGCGCGGTCTCGGACAGTGACAGCAGAACCGCCGCGGAGAAGGAGCTCGCCGAGCGGGAACACCGCCACAGCGAGTTCGACCTGAAGCCGCTTTCCCCGTCGGCGCAGGACAGTTACCGCCGGCACTGGGCAGACGTGCAGGCCAAGTTCGTCGACTCGCCGGACAAGGCGATCGCGGACGCCGACCGACTGGTCACCGATCTGATGGCCGAGCGCGGCTACCCCACCGAGGGTTACGAGGCGCAGCTGAGCGTCCTGTCGGTGGAACACGCTCGCACGCTCGAGCACTACCGCAAGGCGCACGACATCTCCGAGCGCCAGGAGATCGGCGAGGCGAGCACAGAAGACCTGCGCACCGCGATGGTGCACTACCGCGAGCTGTTCACCGACCTGCTCGAACACGGGGCGGGTCCGCGCAAGGACCGTGAAACCGCCTCGCGGAAGGAGAAGACGGATGTCTGAGACGCCCACCCACGCGGCGGTTCCCACGCCGGCAGCCACTCGGCCGCAGCAGACGGAACGGCAGGGAGAGGGGCGCGCGGAAGACCGCACGCCGTCGACCGACCGCATGCCGCAGCAGTCGCAACGCACTGACCTGCGCACTGACCAGCGTGCCGAGCAGCGTGCCGAGCAGCGCAGCGATCAGCGCGGTGCAGAGCGTGCCGAGCAGCGTGCCGACCAGCGCGGTGCTGACCGTGCCGAGCAGCGCGATGAACAACGCAATGAGCAGCGCGAGGAACGACGCGGCGAAGAGCGTTCGGAACAGCGCCCTGAACACCAGCGCGTCGACCAGCAGCGCACCGAGGCACAGCGCCCGTCCAGCAAGCTCGAGGACGAGTGGAAGGCCGTGCAGTACGAGTTCGTCGACGACCCGAAAGCGGCCGTGCGCAAGGCGGACGACCTCGTGAAGCGGGCGATCGAGGAGCTCACCACCCGTCACCGTTCACTCGCGAAGCAGCTCGAGGGGAACGGCGACCAGCAGACAGAGGACCTGCGACTGGCCCTCCACCGTTATCGGGAACTCTTCAAGTCGCTCGTCGCTGCCAAATAGGAATCGCAGCCCCGGCGCCGTGGCCGTAACAGGTGACGGCGCCGGCTGGCACGTCCGCGCTAGCTGGGCAGCTCGCGGATCTCCATCTCCAGCACGTCGATCTCGTCGCTGATGGCCTCGTCGAGCATGTCGTCCAGCAGCTTGCGGCACTCCGTCGACCCGCATCGCGGCAGCCCCGCGCCGAACCGCGGCACCTGCTCCCACCACACCGCCGGGTTGTTCCAGAACGACCCGGAACCCTGATCGACACCTTCGAGGCAACGCAGCTTCTGGTCGCTCTCCGGAAGAGCCCGCACGAACTCGATGAACAACGCCAGCGCGTCGTGATTGCTCACCGGGACCGCGCCGTAGCCGCGCAGGCAGTCCTCGAGCTCAGCGAGGAACTCGGCCTTGAAGGACACGGCACACCCCCGCTCTTCCGCCCCGTTGCGGTCATCCTGAGTTCGTAGCACCAACAATACCTCCGCGACTTGAACGGGAAACGAGTGCGAACGGGCGGTATCTTCCTGCGCGCAAAAGAGGTCCGGTGACCCGCAGTCACTTCGCCGAACCGTTACGCGCCCTCGTGGGCGACGTATCGAGACACCAGGAAACCGTTGTCCAGCTTGACGATCTGGCCCACGACCAGCTTGTCGGCCGGGTCCGCGCCGGACAGGCCGCTCGCGCCGGGAGGGGCGAACGTCAGCCTCCCGGACGCGCCCGGGAAGTCACTCAAAGTGCGCAGCTCGTCGAATACCTCTTCTCGTGACGCCCCAACGCGAGTTGACCGGGCGACGACGCTGACGGCGTCATAAGCGAGAAGAATGTGTCCGTTGGGGCCCGAAAGGAAAGCCTTCCTCGCATGTCGCTTCTGCGCGGCCTCGTAGGTGGTGAAGAACTGTTGCGTCGGCTGGGGAATCGGCTCGCTGCCGGGCGTCCACGCGAACGTCGTGAAGTAGAGCCTGCCGTCGGCGAATCGTTTGATGTCTTCCAGATCCGTGAAGTTCGTCGTCTCGAGCTGCGTCAGGTCGTCGCCGCCGAACACCACCGGGTCGGTGCAGTTGCTTCGGCTCAGCTCGGTCAGCAGCCCGCCGACCTCCGCCGTGCGGCCCGTGTAGAGGATGAGCGGGTTCGGCGACTTCTGACAGATCGTCTTCACCACGCTGCCGAGCTGCGCCGCCACCTCCTTCGCCGTGTCGTCGTAGTCGTGGATTTCCGGCCTGAGCACGTCTTGGAACTCCTCGGCGAGATCCGAGCTGTACTCGTCCCCGGCGCTGCGCATGAGGTGCAACGGGCGGCCGCGCAACGCTTCGGTCCGGTCGATGATCCGCGCTGCGACCTGGGCCTGGCGCTTGTTGGACGGCGCGACGCGGAAGAAGTAGGGCTTCGGGCTGAAGTGCGTCGACGACAACGACGAGCCGACCATCGGGATGCCGTTCGGGTGTTCCTTCGCCGGCCCCAGGATGCCGAGCGCGGACAACGTCGTGGCGCGGCTCTGCCCTAGGCCGGTCACGGCGACCACGTTCGGATCGCGCTCGGCATAAGCGCGGATCTCTCCCGCGACCCTCTCCGCGTACTTGGACTCGCCGCCCAGGTTCGCGAGAACCAGACGCACCAACGGGTTGCGGCCCAGCCCGTCCAGCTGGTTCCAGTCGCGCTGGGCCAGATACGCGCCACGCAGCTCGTTCACGCCGGCGGACAGGTCGCGCTTCACCCGCTCGTTGGAGCTGAGCATCGTGGCGACGACGATGGTGACGACGCTGCGGTCCTGCACCTTGGCGGCGCGGTCGTTCTCCTCGGCGATGAGCTTGGCGAGCTCCTCGACCTCGGCGTCGTCGTTGTTCTGCAGCGCCGGGTCACCGTAGGCGAACCTGCCCGGTTTCTCGCTCAGGCCAACGCATTGGACACCATCCATTTTGGACAGATGCGGTTTCCTTCCCGCGAGGTCCGCGACGAGCTCGCGGGGTTCGTAAATGCCATAACGCAAGCAGTTGTTGCTCGTCTGGAGATAGAAAGCCGCTCCGTACAAGACGAGCAGCGTGACGACGAGGTAGACGGCCACGCGGCGCAACGAAGTACGGCCGGGCCAACGCCGTGGGTACGGGTACTGGGTGATGCTGGACGAGCGCGGCAGCGACACCGGAGGCGAGGCGGGTGTGTTGTGTTCGAGCGCGCGTTTCGTTGTGCGGTAGGCGGTCAGGCGTTCTTCGGCGCCGTGGAGATCCTGGTGGGTGCGCAACACCCGGTCGTACATCTCGACCGTCGGGCGCACGATCCGGCTGCGAGAGCGCAGTTCCCAGGTCGCGATGACGGCGTCTTCCAACTGGCCGGTCTCCGGTCGCACCACCCGGTCGTAGCGACGGTGGAGATTGCGCTTCGTCCCGGTGCGCAGGCGTTCCCACCACGTGATGGGCTGGTCCTCGTACTCCGGTTCGCCCTCACCAGGCGGCATCGGGGCCTCGGCGATCGCGGCCAGTTCGGCGATCCAGCGGTCGCTGCGCTCGTCCACGTGCGGACGCAGGCGATGCGCGACGAGGTGGACTTCGCCGAGCGCGAGTGCGTGGTACAGCGCGTCTTCGCGTTGCCCGAGGCTGTCGTAGCGCTCCTTCAGCAGCCGGTGGACGTTCACGTGCGAGAACGGCTGGCCTTCGGGAACCTCGCGAAGCCTGCGCGCCAGAAGGTCGCGCAAAAGGGGATGCAGTACGAAGTTCTCGCCCTGCTGGCTGACGAAACTGAGCTGCGCCAACAGAGCGCGCATGTTCTCCGCCGACCACGTCGAGGGCAGCAGTGCGCGGATCACGTGCCGGTCGAGCAGGCGTGGCGCGGCCAGACGGGCGAAGATCTCGCGCGCCGCCTCGCGCTCCGGCATTTCCTCGGCACCCGGAATCCGTTGGAAGAAGCGGAGAAGCAGGTAGTCGCCGACCGTGGCGTCCTGGAACGTCGTGGTCTCGTCGACCGGCAGCCGTTCGTCGAACACGGAGCGCACCGACGGCAGCACCTGGTCGCGCGCGAACACGAACTGCACCAGCTGGATGGCGAGCCGCACGGCGAGCGGGTGGCCGTGCGTGACCTCGTGCAGCTCCTCGACGAGCGCCTCGGACTCGACCGTGCTGTTGCGGGTGCGGTTCCACTCGGCGAGGAACTGCCGCGTCTGCGCCGGCGTGAACGGTTCGAGCCGCACCGGCTTGAACACCGGGGAGTCGGGCAAGGCAGGAGCCGACTGCTTGGTGGCGATGACCAGCAGCGGCACGTGCGGTTCCTGGGCGCGGCGTTCGGCCAGCAGGCTCAGGAAGTCGGTGGCGCGCGCGGCGGGGCGCGGCCGTTTCGGTGGCAGATAGGAGTCGATGCCGTCGAGGAGGTCGGCGCCGTCGAGCAGCAGCAGGCTGTTCATCCTGCGGTAGCGGCGGAACCGGTAGGCGGCGGTGATGTCGGCGAGGAACGCGGCGACGAGCAGCCGGTCGATCTCCAGCGTGTCGCCGGCGCGGTTGAGGCTCCACATGTGCACGAGCGCGGCGTCGAACTTCGGCCGTCCGACGTAGTTCTCGAACCACCTCAACGCACTCGCGACGCGTGGCCCGCCCAGCAGCCACCGCAACGGCCGCGGTGCGACGACGGAAAGTCCGATGAGCCACAGGAGAAGCGGCCTGAGGACCTTCCCGAGGCCTTGCGCGGGCGGCAGCACCTCGACGACCTCGGCGGCGTCGGCGACCGCGACGAGCCGGGTCATCTGCTTGGCGGCGAGCTCACGGGCGCGGTGGTGCGGGTCGTCGGTGGGCTCGTTGTGCAGCGCGAGCCGGGCAAGGTCGTAGCGCGGCAACCGCATCCGGCCGAACTCGGCGTGCCGGTAGGAGCGCAGCTGCTCGGCGGCGACGTCGAGGATGTCCTTGCAGGAACGGGAGCCGGCCTTGTCGAGGTCGACCCTGGCCGTCGGCGCGTCCCGGTAACGCCTCCGGACGTGGTCGAGCAGCGACGTCTTGCCGCTGCCACCGGGGCCGAACGCGACGATCACCGGCAGGGTGGCGCGTTTCCTGCGTTCCACCAACGACTCCACCAACGCGGTGATGTCGTCTCTCCCGACGAGCCCGATCTCCGGTTCCAGCGCCATGATCCTCAGACGCTGGCGGGGCTGGTTCTGTTCCTAACGATCCGCGTGCAAACGGGCGACAAAGCTGAACCTGTCGCCGCGGTACAGCGAACGGGCGCGTTCGATCGGGTGACCGTCCACGTCGTAGGACACGCGGTGCAGCAGCAGCATCGGCAGCGCGGGGTTCGTGCCGATCAGCAACGCCTCGCGGGGCGTGGCGAGGACCGTCTCGACGCGTTCCTCGGCCTCGGCGAACCGGACGCCGAGCCGTTCGGTGAGGCACGCGTAGAGCGACCCGCCGGGGTCGAGCTTCTCCAGGAGGTCGGGGAAGCGGCGCAGGCTCAGGTACGTCGACTCGAGGCCGATGCGCTCGTCGTCGGCGAGCAGCACGCGTTCGAGGTGCACGACCGGGTCGCCCGGTTCGAGCATCAGGTCGCGCGAGAGCCCCTCGTCGGCGCTGATCTCCTCGATCGTGATCACCGTGCGGGTCGGCTCGACGCCCTGACGGCGCATGCCCTCGGTGTAGCTGACCAGCGACAACGGCTGGACGAGCTTCGGCGGCGCGACGAACGTGCCGCTGCCCTGGCGGCGGATCAGCTTGCCTTCGAGCACCAGTTCGCTGACGGCCTGACGGAGCGTGACGCGCGACACGGAGAACCGTTCGGCGAGCTCTCGTTCGGACGGCAGGACGGTACCTTCGCCGAGGTTCTCGACGAGGTCGAACAGCTCGGCCTTGACCGCGTAGTAGCGCGGGACACGGCCGTGTTCTGGGATGCCCGCGCGAACGGGTCGATCAGCGCGGTGCGGCGGCACTCGGTTCACGTGGCGTGAGCATACGTCACACCTTGTGTGATCAGGGGGCCAGCTTCGGCGGGTCGGGGATCTTGTAGCCGGAAGATCCGATGTTGGCCTCCAGCGACTTGCGCCAGGCACCCGTGTCGATCATCTTCTGCAGCGCGGCCTGGACCTTGGACTTGCTGGTCGGGTCGTCGCGGTGCAGGCCGACGCCGTACTCCTCCTTGCTGAACGGGTCGCCGACGACCCGCAGCAGCTCGGGGTTCTGGGCCGCGTAGCCCGCGAGCAGGACATCGTCGGTGGTGACGGCGTCGACGTTGTTGGCCAGCAGCGCCGTGACGCAGTCGCTGAACTTCGCGTACTCGACCAGGTTCACGTCCTTGGCGAACTGGTCGCGCACGTAGGCGGCGGACGTCGAGCCGGCGGTGGAGCACAGGCGCAGGCTGGCGTTGAGCGACTTCGGGCCGTCGATGCGGGTCTCGTTCATGCGCACCAGCAGGTCCTGGCCGGCGACGAAGTACGGGCCGACGAAGTCGATCAGTTCCTTGCGCTTGTCCGTGATCGAGTAGGTGGAGACGACGAGATCGGCCTCACCGCTGGTCAGGAGCGTCTCCCGGTTACCGGGCTGCGCTTCCCTCCAGGTGATGTTCTTCTCCTCCACGCCGAACTCGTTCGCGATGTACTTGGCGACGTCGACGTCGAACCCGCGGTAGCTGCCGTCGAGCCTGCGCACCGCCATGCCGGGCTGGTCGTACGAGACGGCGATGGTCAGGCGGTCGTTCTTGCTGGCCCTGCCGACGATCGTGTTCTCGTCGGCGCTCGCGCACGAGGAAAGGAGCAGCACAGCCGCACTTGTTGTCGCCAGCAGGCGGAGGAGCGCTCTCGGCGTCATTCGTCCCTCTTACAGCACGGAATCACGGGCATACGCCAGCGCATCATCGGTGACGCTGCTGGGCGATGCCGGGAAACCTAGGCGGCGATCGGACGCATGTCCATACCCCGGAGCGAATGAGACGACGGAATCGTTGCCGTACCCCGATCAGCGCAAGCGGCGCGGACCGGCGTCGTGCAGGGACGGAGGTGGGCCGATGACGATGCGCGCGCTGCTGACGAAAGCCCCTGCGGCAGAAGCAAGAACGGGTTCCAGCTTGAGTGAGCGGACCTCCGGGAGGTCCTCCGCCAGTGCGGCCAAACGGAGTATCAGTTCCTGAAGTGCTTTCAGGTCCGCGGGTTCGTCGCCGCGGTAACCGGTGAGCAGCGGGGCGGCTTTCGGTGCGGCAACGAGTTCCGCCGCGTCGGTGTCGGTGAGGGGTACCGCCCGGTAGGCGCGGTCGCCGAGGAGGTCGCTCACGAGACCGGACAGTCCGAACCAGACCAACGTGCCGAAGCTCGGGTCGTCCTGCAGGCCGAGGACGCAGCTGACTCCCTTGGGCGCCATGCGTTGCACGTACACGCCCGGTTTGCCGCTCAGTTCCGCGAGGTCGTGGTATGCCGCCTTGACCGATTCTTGTTGCGCGATGTCCAGTCTGACGCCGACGAGATCCGTGCGGTGGCGGAGGCGTTCGGTGGTGGCCTTCATGGCGACCGGGTAGCCGAGCTCGTCGGCGGCTTTCGCTGCTTCCTCGGCGCTGTGGGCGATGCGGAACGGGACGACGTCGATGCCGTAGCAGTCCAGCAGTTCGACGGCCTTGAGGTCGTCCAGCAGCCGTTCGGACTCCGGGTTGTCCACAATGGACCGGGCGCGTTCGGTGTCGATGCCTTCCGGGCGCGTGAAGTGGCCTTGGGGTGCGGCGCGCCAGCGGGCGTAGCGGATGACGCGGGCGAGGGCGAGCACGGCGCGTTCGGGACTGGCGTAGCTGGGGATCGAGCCTCGTCCGGGCATCCTGAGCTCCTCCGGGATGCCTTCAACGGCGAGGAACGTGGAGACGATCGGTTTCGTGCCGTGCGCGGCTTCCTTGAGTGCGCGCGCATAGGCGGCGCCGGGAACGGCGATCGGTGGCACGAACACGACGACGAGGGCGTCCGTGTCCGGCCGGTTGAGCGCCTCCTGGACGGCCTTGGCGAACTCCTCCGGGGTGGCCTGGGCGCCGACGTCGACGGGGTCGCCCGCGAGGTCCAGGTCCTGGGCGAGGAGGGTGTCGGCGGCGAGCAGGCCGATGGCGGTGGAGTTGCCGACGACGGCGACGCGCTTGCCCTTGGGCAGCGGCTGGTGGGCGAGCAGGAGCGCGGTGTCGAACATCTGGGCCAGCGTCTCGACCCTGATCACGCCGGCCTGCTCGAACAGCGCCTGGACGCTCGCCTCGTCGACCTTCGCGGCGGTGGCGGCGAGGCCGGGGACGACGGCGTGGCGGCCGGACTTGACCGCGACGATGGGCTTGGTGCGGCCGAGCCTTCTGGCGAGTCTCGCGAACTTGCGCGGGTTGCCGAACGACTCCAGGTAGAGCAGGACGACGTCGGTGGCGGGGTCGGTCTCCCAGTACTGCAGCAGATCGTTGCCGGAGACGTCGGCGCGGTTGCCCGCCGAGACGAACGTGGAGAGCCCGAGACCCCATCCGGCGGCGTTGGCCAGGATCGCGGTGCCGAGGGCGCCGGATTGGCAGAAGAAGCCCGCACGGCCTCTCGTGGGGAGCTTCGGGGCGAGGCTCGCGTTGAGCCTGACCTTGGGGTCGAGGTTGAGCACGCCGAGCGCGTTCGGGCCGACGACACGCATGCCGTGCGCTCTCGCCTCGGCCGCGAGCCTGCGTTCGGCTGACAGCCCGTCCGGACCCGTCTCGCCGTAGCCGCTGCTGACGACGACGAGCGCCTTCACACCCTTGGCCAGGCACGCGTCCATGACCTCGTCGACGCTGGCAGCGGGGACGGCGACGACGGCGAGATCGACGTCGTCGGGGATGTCGAGCACGGTCGGATAGGCCCGCACCCCCCGGACCGCGCGGTGCTCGGCGTTGACCGGGTAGACGGGGCCGTTGAAGTCGGCTTCGAGGAGGTTCTTGAGGACCGCGTGGCCGATCTTGGTGGGGTCGGTGGACGCGCCGATGACGGCGACACTTTTCGGGTGCAGCAGGTTGTGCACGCTGCGGGCCTCGGCGGCCTGCTCGCGGGCCCTGGCGACGGCGACGGACTCGTCGGTCGGGTCGATCGCGAACTCCAGGTGCAGCACGCCCTCCTCGAACGCCCTGCTGACCTGGTAGCCGGCGTCGCGGAACACCCGGACCATCTGCCCGTTCTCCGCCAGCACCTCGGCCTCGAACCGCACGAGTCCGACCTCTTTCGCGGCGGCCGCGAGATGCTCCAGCAGGATGCTGCCCAGCCCTCGCCCCTGGTGCCCGTCCTCGACGACGAACGCGACCTCGGCCGACTCTCCCCGGCGATCATCACCTGGGAGCCGGTCGAACCTGCCGACCGCGACGATGTCGTCGCCGAGCAACGCGATCAGCGCCACCCGGTCGTGGTGGTCGACGGTGCTGAACCGCTCGAGGTCGCGCTGCGGGATCCGCGGGTAGGGCCCGAAGTAGCGGAAGTACCGCGTCCGCTCGGACAGCCTCCCGTGGAACTCCCGCAGCTTCTCACCGTCGTCCGGCGTGATCGGTCGCAGGTGGACGGTGCCGCCGTCGCTGAGGACGACGTCCGCCTCCCACTGCCGGGGAAAGTCGAACGGATCTCTGCCCGGCGCGACTTCTGGGCCGTTTTCTGGCACTGGATTTCAGTCCCTGGGGTCGTCGGGATCAAGTCCGTGCAACGGGAACACCGCACGGCGCGTGTCGCGGATCGCCTTGTCCACCGGCTCCTCCACGTCGCCGCCCCACGGCTGGTGCCCAGGGTCGCACTCATCCGTCATCGACGCAGGCAACGGCCAGCCGGGTGCGATGCGTGTCGCATGCGCCATCCAGTCCGCGGGCAACGGCCGGTTCGGATCCACATCGCGGTCGAGCACCGTGGCCAGCAGGTGCGTCCACGACCGCGGCACGACCCTGAGCAGCTCGTACCCGCCACCGCCGAGCGCCAGCCACTTGAACCCGTGCTCGTTCACCAGCTCCCGGAACGCCTGGTAGATCGCCCGGTGCCCGTCCACGCTCAGCGACAGGTCCGCGAGCGGGTCCTCCTTGTGCGTGTCCACACCGCACTGCGTGACCAGCACCTGCGGCCGGAACGCCTTCAGCAACGCCGGCACCGTCGCGTGAAACGCCCGCAACCACGCCCCGTCCTTCGTCCCCGCCGGCAACGCGACGTTGACCGCCGCCCCCTCGGCTCCCTCGCCACCGACCTCGCCGGCCCACCCGGTCCCCGGCCACAGGCTCATCGGATGCTGGTGCAACGACACCGTCAACACGCGCGGGTCGTCCCAGAACGCCGTCTGCACCCCGTCCCCGTGGTGCACATCGACATCCACGTACGCAATGCGCTCCACTCCGTTGCGCAACAGCCACTCGATGGCCACCGCACAGTCGTTGTAGACGCAGAACCCAGCCGCGCTGTCGGGCATCGCGTGGTGCAGCCCACCGGCGATGTTGACCGCCCGATCCGCCTCACCGGACGCAATGGCCCGCGCCGCCGCCAGCGACCCGCCCACCACCAACGCCGAAGCCTCGTGCATCCGCTCGAACACGGGATTGTCCGGCGTCCCCAGCCCGTGCCCGACATCCCACCCGGCCGTGGGCGCAGCCTGCACCGCACTCAAATACCCGGGCTTGTGCACCAACTCGATCTCTTCATCGCTGGCCGCCTCAGGCACCCGCAGCTCAACGCCCTCGAGCACTCCGAGCGCCGTCGCGAGCCGCACGGTGAGATCGAGCCGGACAGGATTCAGCGGATGGTCGCCACCGAGGTCGTACCCGAGGAAGGACCGATCCCAGACAACAGCGGCTGGCTTACCCATGCCCAGCAACCTACCCACCGATCGGCCCAACCGGTGATCACGTCCCTGAGGGTCACATCTCGGTAGCCCGTTCACCGCCACCCCGTGCCCAGCCAACCGATGCCGCCTACAGTGCCCACTCGCGAGCCCGCCCCACCGGCACGCACCCGCGGAACCATTCCCATCGAACAGGGGTCAGAGGCGACATGCACCTGCGAGCAGCGGCAATCCTCCTATCGCTGACCCTGACCCTCGCCGCCGTCACGGGCTGCAGCGAGCAGATCAAGGGCGCCGCCTCGGCCGACCCCAACGCCGCCGAGGCCCCCGCGACCACCACCCCGAAGAAGCCGTCCACCAGCACCTCGGCCTCCAAGCCGGCCGACCCCACCGCCCCCAAACAACAGGGCGACGTCAAGATCACGACCAAGAAGAAGGTCACCGGCCTCGAAACCTGCGGCGTCCTCAAAGCCGCTGACATCGAAGCCGCGACCGGCGGCAAGTCCTCGGCGGACGGCGGCTGCATCCACACCACCACCGGCCCCTCGACCGTCATCACCCAGATGGTCACGGTCCCGGACGTGGTGGACCAGGACGGCGAGAAGAAGCAGATCGAAATCGGCGGCAACACCGCCTGGCAGGTCAGCGCCTCCAAAGAGGACTGCCAGGTCACCGTCATGCTGACCGACGACCCGGCCGCCATCACCCCGGCCTTCTCGGTGAGCGTCCTCGCCATCGAGGAACTGGACACCTGCGCCGCGGCCCTGAAACTCGCCACCCAAGGCTTCGAACGCATCCCGAACGCCTGACCCCCACCGGGCCCGACCGCCCTAAGTCACCCGAGCCTGGCCTCCACAAGGCCTACCCACGCCTGGCCCGGCTCGCCAGCCGCCGTAGTTCCGCGTGCGCCGGCCTTGCCGACGCCAGTACTGCCCACATCAGGTCCACCAGCGGCACTTCTTCCCACACCGGCCTGACCAGGCGCCCGTCAGGTCAGGCACCCATCGCGTCAGGCTTCGGTCACAGCAGGCATCGGTCACAGCAGGCATCGGCCGTCACCTCAGGTGGTCGTCACCTCAGGCGCCGGTGGCGACATCCCGGTCCAAGGCGCACCAGTTGGACCACGACCCGGCGTACAGCGCCGCCGGCTTCTCGGCCGATGTGATCCCGGCAACCTCCAGCGCCAGCACGACGGACGAGGCCGTCACACCAGACCCGCAGTACGCCCCCACGGCCACGTCGCTCGACACGCCGATGCCCCTGAACCGCTCAGCCAGCTCGGCCGCACCGAGCCACCGCCCGTCGGCACCGACGTGCCCGGTCGTAGGCGCGTTGAGCGCGCCCGGGATGTGCCCGGCCTTGGGGTCCACCGGCTCGGTCTCACCGCGGTAGCGCGCCGCCGCCCGCGCGTCGAGCAGCACACCCTCCCGCGCCAGCGCCGCCGCCTCGTCCGCGTCCAGCACCGGCATCTGCCCAGGCCGCACCACCACGTCGCCGGCGGCATCACCCACGATGCCGCCCTCTGGATCACCCGCGGCGTCACTCTTCTGGGGCGTGGGCACCTCCGCCGTCACGGGCAAGCCGGCCGCCTCCCACGCGGCGAACCCGCCGTCCAGCACCGCCACCTCGCCGTACCCGGCCCACCGCAGCAGCCACCAGACCCGCGCGGCGACCGAGCCGTCCCCCGCGTCGTACGCCACGACCTGGCCGCCCTCGCGCACGCCCGCGCGGCGCAGCACCTCCTGCAGCTGCCCCGGATCCGGCAGCGGATGCCGGCCGCCGACGCCAGGCGGAGACGACAACTCGGTGTCCAGATCCACGTACACCGCGCCAGGCACGTGGCTGACCTCGTAGTCTTGGCGTCCGGGTGGTCCACCGAGACGCCACCGGACGTCCAGCACGACGGTGGCCGGCCGCGCACTCAGCGCGTCGGAGAGGGCCTCAGGAGTGATCAAGGGATGCACGACTCACATCCTGCACCCGCGCGGACACCTGTGTCCCCCGGCACGACTACCATCGACACCATACGAAGGGGAGCGGGTGTGAACGACCTCATCGACACCACGGAGATGTATCTCCGCACGATCTACGAGCTCGAAGAAGAGGGCGTGGTGCCTTTGCGCGCCCGCATCGCCGAGCGTCTGGGCCAAAGTGGACCGACGGTGAGCCAGACCGTGGGCCGCATGGAGCGCGACGGCCTGGTCGTCGTGGCGGAGGACCGCCACCTCGAGCTCACCGAGCAGGGCCGCAACCTCGCGATCGCCGTCATGCGCAAGCACCGGCTCGCCGAGCGCCTCCTCGTGGACATCATCGGGCTCGAATGGGAGCACGTGCACAGCGAGGCATGCCGCTGGGAGCACGTGATGAGCGAGGCGGTCGAGCGCAAGCTGATCAAGCTGCTCGGCAACCCGACCACCTCGCCCTACGGCAACCCGATCCCCGGCCTCGACAAGCTGGGCGACGGCGAGCCCGCCCCGCCCGCCGAGGCGGACCTGGTGCGCGTCGACGAGGTGGCCCGCCGCGGCGGTGGCCGCGTCGAGGTGCGCCGCATCGCCGAGCACGTCCAGCTCGACCCGGACCTCATGGCCGAGCTGAAGGACGCCGGCGTGGTGCCCGGCGGCACCGTGCAGGTCGAGGCGCTCGGTGGCGCCAAGGTCGTCCAGGTGCGCGGCAACGGCACCGTGGCGGAGCTCGACCCCGCGGTCGCCCACGCCGTCCTGGTGCTCGCCCGGTGACCCAGGCGGCACCGGCGGAGAAGGCGGCCGCGGCGTTCCAGCGCCTGCACGGACGCACTCCCGACGGGGTCTGGTCGGCGCCTGGCCGCGTCAACCTCATCGGCGAGCACACCGACTACAACGACGGCTACGTGCTGCCGTTCGCGTTGCCCCACCGCATCGCGGTCGCGGCGTCGCCTCGCGCGGACGGCGTGCTGACCGTCAGCACGCTCGGCGACGACGGCGGGGTGCAGGGCGCGGACCCGGTCGCGATCGCCGACCTAGTCCCCGGAGCCGTCAAGGGGTGGGCCGCGTACCCCAGTGGCGTCGCCTGGGCCCTGCGGGGGCAGGGGATCGACGTCGGCGGCGGGGCGGACCTCGTCCTCGCGGGCGACGTGCCCGCCGGGGCCGGTCTCTCCTCGTCGCACGCCCTTGAGTGCGCCGTCGCCCTCGCCCTGCTGGGGCTCGCCGGCGTCGACGCCGAGCGCCCCGACATCGCCCGCTGGGTACAGCGTTCCGAGAACGAGTTCGTGGGCGCACCGACGGGCATCCTGGACCAGACGGCATCGCTGTGCTGCGTCGAAGCGCACGCCCTGTTTTACGACGTGCGCTCCGGCAAGTCGGAACAGATCCCGTTCGACGCGGCTGCCAGCGGACTCGAGGTGCTGGTCGTCGACACCCGCGCCAGCCACTCCCACGTCGACGGCGGCTACGGAGCCCGGCGGGCCGGCTGCGAGCGCGCCGCGGGCATCCTCGGCGTCCCCGCGCTGCGCGACGTCGACATCGCCGAGCTCGGCGACACGCTCGTCCGGCTGCCCGAAGAGCTGCGTCCGCTGGTGCGGCACGTCGTGACCGAGAACGACAGGGTCCTGCGCACCGTCGAGCTCCTCCGCGCGGGCGAGCTCGCCGGCATCGGCCCTCTCGTCTCGGCCTCCCACGCGAGCCTGCGGGACGACTACCGGGTCTCCTGCCTGGAGCTCGACGTAGCCGTCGCCTCCGCCATGGCCGCCGGGGCTCTCGGCGCCCGGATGATCGGCGGCGGCTTCGGCGGCTCGGCCATCGCGCTCGTGCCCGTCGAACGGCACGACGAGGTCGAACGGGCCGTGCTCGGCGGCTTCGCCTCGCGCTCGCTCACGCGGCCGAGGCTCTTCACGGCGGTTCCGTCCGCGGGCGCGGGCAGGGACCGGTAGCGAACAACGATCTCGACCAGGAATGCGAGGACTGTGGTGAAGCTGCTCGTCACGGGCGGGGCCGGATACGTCGGCAGCGTGTGCGCCGCCAGGCTGCTCGAAGCCGGACACGAGGTGGTCGTCCTCGACGACCTCTCCACCGGGCACGAGGACGCCGTCCCCGCGGGAGCGCGCTTCGTCCGGGGCGACATCGCCGAGGTGATCGGCGACGTCCTCGCAGAAGGGTTCGACGGCGTTCTGCACTTCGCGGCCAAGTCCCTGGTTGGCGAGTCCATGCAGGACCCCGGCAAGTATTGGACGGGTAACGTCCTTACGGCGATCCGCCTGCTTGATGCGATGAAGGATCACGGCACGCCGAAGCTCGTCTTCTCCTCGACCGCCGCGACGTACGGCGAGCCGCGGGAGGTGCCCATCCCCGAGACCGCGGCGACCGCGCCCACCAACACCTACGGCGCCACCAAGCTGGCCATCGACCACGCGATCACGTCGTACGCCGCCGCGCACGGCCTGGCGGCGACGAGCCTCCGGTACTTCAACGTCGCCGGCGCCTACGGCAGCATCGGCGAGCGGCACGCGACCGAGACCCACCTGATCCCGCTCGTGCTGCAGGTCGCGCTCGGGCAGCGGGAGCACATCTCGATCTTCGGCGAGGACTGGCCCACCGAGGACGGCACCTGCGTCCGCGACTACATCCACGTCACGGACCTCGCGGACGCCCACCTCCTGGCGCTCGACCACGCCACCGCCGGAGAGCACCGGATCTACAACCTCGGCAACGGCCTCGGCTTCTCCGTGAAGCAGGTCATCGACACCTGCCGCGAGGTCACCGGCCACCCGATCCCCGCCGTCGTCGCCCCCAGGCGCGCCGGCGACCCGGCCGTCCTCGTCGCCTCCGCCGAGCGGGCCCGCACGGAGCTCGGCTGGAAGCCCGAGCGCGCCGACCTCACCGGAATCGTCCGCGACGCGTGGGAGTTCACCCGCGCCCGGCACGGAGCCTGATCCGGCATGACCGACTTCGCCTCCTTCGAGAGCTACAACGCCACACCGAGGCTCACGTCGCTCGCGCTGTCCCCGGACGGCACGCGGCTCGTCACCGTCGTCTCCACGCTCGCCGCTGACGGCAAGACGTGGCAGGGCGCTCTCTGGGAGGTCGACCCCACCGGCGAGCAGGACGCCGTCCGGCTCACCCGCTCCGCCAAGGGGGATTCCTCGCCGGTCTTCGCACCGGACGGGTCGCTGCTGTTCCTCTCGGCGCGCCCGGACCCGCTCGCGAAGCCGGGCGAGACCAAGGAGCAGAAGGCACTGTGGCGGCTTCCGGTCCACGGTGAGGCCGCCGAGGTCCTGCGGCCGGGAGGCGGACTCGGTCAGATCCGCGTCGCGGGCGAGACGCTGCTGTTCACGTCGTCGGCGTACCGCTTCGCGGAGTTCGGCGACCAGGACGACGCCAAGCGCAAATCCCGCGAGGACGCCGGGGTGACAGCGATCCTGCACGAGTCGTACCCGATCAGGTACTGGGACTCCGACCTCGGCCCGAGTTACCCGCGCCTGTTCGCGGCTCCGCTCGTGGACGTCGCCACCGAGAAGGTCACCACCCTCAGCGAGGACGCGGAGAGCAGGCTCAGCGACGAGGACATCGCGCTCAGCCTGGACGGGAAGTGGGCCGTCCACGGCCACGGCGTCGACGTCAGCGCCTCCTACGGCCGCCGGACCGAACTGGTGCTCGTGGCAACCGACGGCAGCTCGTCGCGCGTCATCGCCTCCGAGGACGGTTTCTCCTTCTACGAAGCGGCTTTCACGCCCGACGGCACCGCCGTGATCGCGATCCGGTTCCGCGAGTCCACCGCGGACTCCCCGTATCGGCGCGACCTCGTGCGCATCAGCGTGGCGGACGGCTCGATCACGCCACTCGCGCCAGGCTTCCAGGAGGAGCCTGACCACCCGGTGGTGAGCCCGGACGGGTCCGCGGTGTTCTTCACCGCGAGCCACCTCGGGCACCAGCCGGCGTGGCGGCTGGACCTCACGACCGGCGAGATCACGAAGCTGACGATCTCGGGTTACTACAGCGACGTGGTCGTGAGCCCGGACGGCAAGACGCTGTACGCACTGCGCAACTCGGTCGACCACCCGCCACAGCCAGTGCGGTTCGCGACCACCGGAGCCGACCAGGACCCGGAACGGCTGCGCGCGCCCGGCGCCCTCGCCTCGGTGCCCGGCACCCTCACGGAGATCTCCACGGTCGTCGCCGACGGCCGGACCGTCCGCGCCTGGCTGGTGCTGCCGGAAGGCGCCTCCGCCGACTCCCCCGCCCCGCTGGTGCTGTGGGTCCACGGCGGCCCCGTGATGAGCTGGAACGGCTGGACCTGGCGCTGGAACCCGTGGCTGATGGCCGCCCGCGGCTACGCCATCCTGCTGCCCGACCCCGCCCTGTCCACCGGGTACGGGCCGGAGTTCATCGAGGCCGGTTGGGGCCGCTGGGGCGCCGAGCCCTACACCGACCTCATGGCCATCACGGACGTCGCGGTCGAGCGCGCTGACGTCGACGCGTCCCGGACCGCTGCCATGGGCGGCTCGTTCGGCGGCTACATGGCCAACTGGATCGCCACCCAGACCGACAGGTTCCGCGCGATCGTCACCCACGCGTCCCTGTGGCACCTCGACGCCTTCTCCGGCGGCACCGACAGTTCCTACTTCTGGATGCGGGAGATGGGCGATCCCCTCACCCAGCCGGAGCGGATCCAGGCCAACTCCCCGCACCTGCGGGTCGCCGACATCAAGACTCCGATGCTCGTCATCCACGGGGACAAGGACTACCGGGTTCCCATCGGCGAGGGGCATCGGCTGTACTTCGACCTCGTCCGCCACGGGGTCACTGCGAAATACCTCTACTTCCCGACCGAAAACCACTGGATCCTCACCCCCGGCAACTCTCGGGTCTGGTACGAGACGGTGTGGGCCTTCCTGGCCGAACACGTCCTCGATCAGGACTGGGAACGGCCGGAGCTGCTCTGAGCACGGCCGGCGAGCAACCTGCGGGCGTCGTCCAGGTACTTGGTGGACAGCGCCCGCATCTCCTCGGGCGGGAGTCCTGCGCTGAGGGCGCTGCGCAGCAGCTTGGTCAAGGAATGGCCGGGGCAGGCGTTCTCGGCCGCGTCGAGTGCGATGGACGCGATTCCGCCGTCACCGCGCTGATAGGCGTAGAACGCGAGCAGACACGCGGGCTCCGCACGTTCCGGTGCGGGGCACGACCTGGTGAGCTCGAGCCAGAGCCGTTCGGCGGTCCTGGACGTTGTGTGGGTGGCGAACGCCATGCTCGCGTCCCGCACCTCGGGTACGGCCAAGGCTCTGGCCAGCGCGACGATCTCGGTGTCCGGCAACGGTCCCTTGCGATCCGCCGCGGCGTCGATCGCGTCGCGGACCCGATGCAGCTCGGCGCCCGGATCAGGTTCGCCGGAACTCGTCATGAGCTCGTCGAGCAACGCGGATCGGCGTTCCAGTGCCTCGGGATGGTCCAGCGCGGCGATCGCGGCCATGGCCGCGCGCGACTCGAACGTCACGTTGCCCTCGTGCGCTGACGCGGCGGCAAGGGCGGACAGCCCGGGATCCGGAAGTGTTCCGTGACAGTCGATGTCGAGGTAGCAGAGCCACTGCGCGTCCTTCTGGCACGAAGGCAGCCACACCGCTTCGACGACCTCGACGCCCACCCCGCCGAGCTTGTTCCTGAGCGCGGCGACCAGCGGTTCGTGCGGCAGTTCCTCGGGCATGTGCGCGCACGGCGGGCACACCACGACCAGGATCACGTCCGTCGCGCCGTGTTCAAGCAGCGGCGCTTCCAGTTGTGCCGCAAGCATTCCTCTATGTCGTGGACGCGGCAGGTCCACGCGCATGGTCATGCTGATCACGTTGTCCTTCAGCACCAGCACGACGAGAGAGTCGGACGGGTGGAACCCCATCAGGTGCGGGATCGCGGCGTAGAGGTCGTCGGCGCCACGGACTCGGATCGGTTTCGGGAGGGTTGTGGGCATGGACCCACAGTGGTCGTCGGGGTGGGGGGTCAAGTGGGGTTGGCGCGAAGTTGTGGACAAGTCAGCGGGTGTGGACAGGTTGAGATCTTGGAGTGCCTGGAAGCGGGGTCTTGTCGGGGGTGGGTGGTAGGTTGCCGCGCTGCGGTCCCTGAGTCAGGACCGCAGCGCGGGCATCACGTCAGATCGTCTGGAACACCGCGCGCCAGCCACCCACGACGGGCAGCTCGACCGACGTGCGGGCCAGGTCCAGCGACAGGCCGACGCCCGGCTTCGGGCGCAGCGTGTAGTCGTAGTCGCTGGAGATCAGCACGAACTCGAGCCGGTGCCCGGTCTGCAGGACGTAGTCGTCCGGCACGATGGGCACGTCGACGTCGTAGAACTTGCCCGGCTTGATCGGCGACGTCTTGTCCGGCCGCTCCCGGTTCTGCGGGTCGGTCGAGCCACGCGTGATGACGTACGACTTGCCGTCAGGAGCCCGGTCGACGAGCAGTGTCGTCACGTTGGCGGCGGGCCGGTCGAACGCGATCCGCAGGTGCGCGGTCGACTTTCCGGACAGCCGCAACGACTTCCGCGCAGGCTCCGTGGCGTACGACAGCCGGTTCGGCGAAGACGCCTGGTCGATCAACGACTCCGCCGTCTTCGTCGCGTCGTCGGTCAGCTTCTCCACCCCGTGGCCGGGCCGGATCCCGAGGCCTCCCTTGGCGGATCCGCCCGTGGACAACCGCAGCCGCACGCCGGACGTGCCGGGTGCCGGCCAGTCCTTCTCGTCGACCCACGTCTTGTCCTCGCGCTGGATCGTCGCCTTCGGCTCCTTGTCGATGCCGTTGCGGTGACCCCACAGGTACTGCGTGAACCAGCGGTTCAGCGTGCGCCGCCACTCGACCGAACGCAGCGTGTCGGGGTCCGTGTGCCCGGACTGGTGCAGCCAGATCTTGTGCGGCACACCCACCTTCTTCAACGCCGAGTACCACTGCTCGACGTGCGTCATCTTGACGTTCGTGTCGTTCAGCCCGTGCACGGCGAGAACGGCCGCACGAACGTTGCGGACGTCGTTCAGGTAGTTCCGCTTGTCCCAGAACCTGGTGTAGTCACCGGTGACGCGGTCCTGGTCCTTCGCGATCTCCGCGATGATCGGCTTGCAGATCTCGCGGTCCGCGCGGGTGTAGACGTACTCCGCGAGCACGTCGGCGTCCTCGCCCTGGAATGTGCCGGGCGCGACGACAGCACCATCGGCGCGGTAGTAGTCGTACCAGCTGGAGATCGCGGCGATCGGCACGATGGCTTCCAGACCGCGCACACCCGTGGAGGCGACGGCGTTGGGCAGCGTTCCGTTGTAGGACACGCCCATCATGCCGGTCTTGCCCGTCGACCAGGTCGCCTTGATGGCCTCGCCGGTTGCCGTACGCGCCGTCGCACGGCCGTTGAGCCAGTCGACGACGACACGGGCACCGATCGTCTCGTTGACGTCACCCGTTGTCGGGCAGCCCGTGGACTTGCCGGTGCCGAGCGATTCGGCGTAGACGACGGCGTACCCGCGCGCGATGAAGTAGGCCTCGTAACGACCCGACGTGATCGGGTTCGGACCGAGGGCGGCGGTGACACGTTCGTCGGAGGATGCCTTCAGCAATCGGCCATCGCGCTTGTCAGGCACGTACAGCTCGACGTCGACGTTGTGGTTCGCGACGTCGTTGCCACCGGAGAAGTACGGGCTGACCATGTAGACGACCGGGACCTTGAGGCCGCGTTCGGTGGCTCGCGGGCGGACGACCTCGGTGTAGACCTCGTCGTCCTTGCCGTCGCGGTCGCTGTCGACCGGCGCCCGGACCCAGAGGCTCTCCTTCACCACGTCCTTCGGGTCGAAGACAGGTTGCGCCTCGCCGTCGGAGAACACGGGTCCCTCGGCGGCTTGGGCCGTCGTCGGAAGGAAAGGCAGGACAAGCACCGCTGCCAGCAGTGCGACTCTTCGTGCGCCCCTCACGAGGCACCCCCAATGCAGGCCAGGTACAGGGATTCGCCCTGCACCCTTCCCGTTGACTGCAAGACATGTCACCCGTCTATCGGCTCTTGACCTGAGAGCATGGGCCGTGCACATTTCCGACTTCGTCCACGCGCTGCCGAAAGCCGAGCTGCACGTCCACCTCGTGGGCGCGGCCTCTCTCGACACCGTCCTCACACTTGCCCGTCACCACCCCGACGGACCGGTGCCCACCGACGAGGCCGCGTTGCGGAAGTTCTACGAGTTCAGGGACTTCCGGCACTTCATCAACCAGTACGGCGTCGTCAACGACCTCGTCACCACCGGCGAGGACGTCCGCACTCTCGTCGTCGGATACGCGCGGGACGCCGCGCGAACCAATATCCGATATGCAGAGCTCACGATCAGCGCGACGAGCCATCTGCGGGCCGGCATCGCGCCAGACGAACTCGTCGAGGCGCTCGCGGCAGGCCGGGAGGAAGCGCTCGCGGTGCACGGCGTGGCGCTGCAGTGGATCTTCGACATCCCCGGCATCTGGGACCGCGACTGGGGCATGACGAGTGCGCGGTTCGCGTCCGAGTACCGGCCAGAGGGTCTGGTGGGGTTCGGGCTGGGCGGGTTCGAGTCGGACTCGCCGCGGGCGAAGTTCCGGGAGGCGTTCGCGATGGCGCGCGACGCCGGGCTGCACATGGTGCCGCACGCCGGTGAGACGACGCCGCCGAGCGAAATCTGGGCCGCGGTGCACGACCTGCGCGCCGAGCGGATCGGGCACGGCGTGAGTTCCGTCCAGGATCCCGAGCTGCTGCGGCACCTGGCCGACGAGGGTGTCGTCGTCGAGGTGTGCCCGACGTCGAACATCCGCACCGGCGCGGTGAAATCGTTGGACGAACACCACCTGCCGCGACTCGTGGAGGCCGGGGTGCCGGTGACGATCAGCACCGACGACCCCGGCATGTTCCACACCGACCTCGACCGCGAGTACCTGCTGTGCCACGAGCGGTTCGGTTTCAGCCACGACGAGCTCGCCGGGCTCGCGCGCGCCGGAGTGCGGGCGTCGTTCGCGCCGACCGAGTTGAAGGACCAGCTGTTGAAGGAGATCGACGCCCTATGACCGGTGCGTGTGTGGTGACGACGACTGTCGACTCGGCCGACGCCGCGGAGTCGTTGGCCAAAGGGATCGTCGAGGCACGGCTCGGCGCGTGCGTGCAGATCGTGCCGATTCGCAGCGTCTACCGGTGGGACGGCGAGGTGTGCGTCGAGGCGGAATGGCAGTGCGTCGTGAAGACGTCCGCTATCCGCGGCGACGACCTCGTCGCGCACATCAAGGCGCATCACACCTATGACGTGCCCGAGGTCGTCGTCACCCCCGTGGTCGGGGGCAACGACGCCTACCTCGCCTGGGTCTCAGAGGAGACCTCGTAGGTGACGCGGCAACGGCTCGGTGTGCAGGACGCCGAGCCGTTGCGTCGCCCTCGTCAGCGCCACGTAGAGCTCGCTGGGCGACATGTGCTGCGGTTCGACGACGAGGACGACGTCGAACTCCAGCCCCTTCGATGCGCGCGGGGACATCCAGCTGCCGCCGATGACCGCGATCGTGCGGCCGTTGCGTGCACGGCCGTGCGCGTCGAGCTCGTCGCGCACTGCCGCCGATATATCAGTCACGCGGCGGGCCCACGGGCGGACGCCGCTCTTGCGCACCGACACCGGCGCAGACGCGTCTGGGTCGACGAGCTTCAGGACCGGGGTCGCGACGGCCATGATCTCGCCGGGCGTGCGGTAGTTGACCTCCAGACGGCGGTAGGCGAACCGGTCGAACACCGAGCCCCAGCTCCGCACCCCACCCGCGGCCTGACGCTGGGCCAGATCGCCGACTACGGTCATGGACCTGTTGGGGCACCGGCGCAGCAGCACGCGCCAGTCCATTGCGGACAGCTCCTGCGCCTCGTCGACGACGACGTGTCCGTACGTCCACGTGCGGTCGTCAGCTGCCCGTTCGGCAAGTGAGCGGTGGTCGCGCACCTCGTGCCGCACGGCGAGCACGTCGGCGTTGACGAAGTCGGTGACGATGTACTCGTCGTCGTCCGCGCGTTCGTCGATGGAGAGAACATCCATCACGCCGCGCGCGTATTCGAGTTGTTGCTCCTCTTCACGCTTCGCAGCGCGCTCGGCGGCGCCATCGGACCCGAGCAGTTCGGCGAGCTCGTCGAGCAACGGCACGTCGGACACCGTCCACGCGTCGGCGTCCTCCCGGTACAGCTCCGGCGCGCCGATCCGGAAGCACCGGCCCCGGTACAGGTCGGCGAGCAGCTGCTCCGGGGTGAGCCGCGGCCACAACCTGTCGACAGCGTCGCGCAGTGCTTCGCTGTGCCGGAGCTCGTGGCGCACGTCCTCCTCGATCTCCGGCCAGTCGACACCGATCAGCCGCAACGCCGGTGCGACGAGCTCCTCGGCGAGCGCCAGGAAGAAATACTTGCGAGCGGCGTTGTGCGGGAGCCCGTAGTACCGCGTCTTCTCGCGCGCGACGGCGGCGACGTGCGCGTCGAGCGGGACGACGACGTCCTCCAGCTCGATCTCGACGGGCTCGTCCGGCAGCTCTTGCCGGTCGGCGACGGCGACAGCCAGCAGGTCCAGAACTGATATATCGCCTTTCAGCCGTTGCAACGACGGGGTGTCCTCGACGTCGGCGATGACGCCGGGATAGAGCTCGCCAGGCGTCGCGAACACCACGTCGGTCTCGCCCAGCGAGGGCAGGACGTCACCGACGTAGCTGAGGAAGCCGGTGTTCGGGCCGACGATCAGCACGCCGTGCCGCGACAGACGTTCACGACGCGTATACAACAGGTATGCCACGCGGTGCAGGGCTACGGCGGTCTTGCCGGTGCCCGGACCGCCCTCGATCACCAGCACGCCGGGACTCGAGTAGCGGATGATCTCGTCCTGCTCGGCCTGGATGGTCGAGACGATGTCGCGCATCGTCGCGGTCCGCGGCGCGTTGAGGGCGTCGAGCAGCGCTGTCATGTCGGACAGCAGTTCGTCGTCGTGGAAATCGCGCAGCTCCCGGTCGCGGACGCGGAAGTGGCGGCGCAGCACCAGGCCTTCTGGGTTCGCGGCGGTCGCGGTGTAGAACGGCCGTGCCGCCGGCGCCCGCCAGTCCAGCAGCAGCGGTTCGAAGTCGTCGTCGAACAATCCGACGCGTCCGATGTAGGTGCATTCACCTTTCGCGGAGTCGATGCGGCCGAAGACCAGCCCCTCCTCCGCCGCGCGGTACTTCCCGACCTCCCTGGTCAGCACCTGCACGGCGGCTTCGCGGTCCAGCCTCTGAGTGGTGCCGTCCCGCAGCGCGGTCGCAAGGTCCGCAGCCGCTTTGTTCCGTTCCTGGTCGAGCTTTTCATACAGAGAGGTGATCCGTGCCTGTTCGCTCGCCAACACCTTGCCCCCTGTGATACAATAGTTCTGTCTTCCCGGAAAATTCATTCCGAAAATACAAAGCCATTCTTTGTATCACAGTTCAGCCGCGCACGGCACCCTTTGCGAGATCCGCGATGAAATTGCGTGCGCCGATGAGGAAGACGATCAGCAGCGGAATCACCGCGAGCACCGTTCCCGCCATCAGCATGCCGTAGTCGGTGTCGTGCGTGCGGTTGAGCTGGCCCAACGCGACCTGCAGCGTCACCTCGTCCGGGTCGACCAGGACGACGAGCGGCCACAGGTAGTCGTTCCACACGCTGATGAACGTGAAGATGCCGAGGAACGCGAGCGCTGGCCGCACCACCGGCAGCCCGACGTGCCAGTACTGCCGGAAGAATCCGCAGCCGTCGAGCCGCGAAGCCTCCAGCAATTCGTCGTGCACCGCACCCGAAATGTACTGACGCATCCAGAAGATGCCGAACGCGTTGATCACCGCGGGCACGATCAGCGCTTTCAGGGACCCGACCCAGCCGAGCTGTGCCATCACCACGAACTGCGGGATGGCGGAGAGCTGCGGCGGGATCATCATCGTGCCGAGCAGCAGCACGAACAGCGCGTTGCGGCCGGGAAAGCGGAACTTGGCGAACGTGAAAGCCGCCAGCGAGTCGAACACCAGCACCAGCACCGTGGCGCCGGCGGCCGCGAGCACGGTGTTCAGCATCGACCCGAAGAAGTCGATCTCCTCGAACACCTTGCCGACGTTGACGAGCAGCTCGCCGCCCGGCGTCAGCGCGGGCGGGAACTTGAGGATGTTCTCCGTCGCGTTGGTCGCCATGACGACCATCCAGTAGAACGGGAACAACGACACCAGCACGCCCAGCACCAGCACGACGTGACGCTTCACGGCCTCTCCCCCTGCTGCACGAGCCGCCAGTTGATGATCGAGAAGACCAGCACGACCAGGAACAGGCCGACGCCGATCGTCGCGCCGTAGCCGAAGTCGTTGTGCTTGAACGCCTGCTGATAGAGGTAGAGCACCATCGTCAGGCCGGACTGTCCCGGCCCGCCCTCCTCGCCGACGAGGATCTGCGCCTCGGTGAACGTCTGCAGCCCGCCGATCGTCGACGCGATCACGGTGAAGAGGATCACCGGCTTCATCATCGGGATCACGATGCGCCACAACACTTGCCAGCGGCTCGCACCGTCCACAGTGGCCGCGTCGAGCACCTCGCCCGAAATCGCCTGCAGCCCGGCGAGGTAGATGATCGCGTTGTAGCCGGTCCACTGCCACACGATCAGCGCCGAGATCGAGACCTTGATGCCCCACTCGCTCGTCAGCCACGGCACCGCTCCCCCGCCGATCCACTCCAGCACGGCGTTGAGGAGGCCGAAGTGGCTGCTGAAGATCGACCCGAACACGATCGCGACCGCCACGAGCGACGTCACGCTCGGCACGAAGTACGCGATCCGGTAGAAGGTCGTGAACTTGATGGACGAGTGCAGCACGTAGGCGATCACCAGGCCGAGGAACAGCGTCGGCACCGTGGACATCACCCATATCTCGAGGGTGTTCACGAGAGAGAGCCAGAAGATGTCGTCGGTGACCAGGAACTTGAACTGGTCGAGCCCGACGAACTTCATCTCGCCGATGCCGTCCCACATGTGGAACGCCAGGTAGCCGAGGAACACCATCGGGAACAGCCCGAATACGCCGAACAGCAGGAAGAACGGCGAGATCGCAAGGTACTGCGGCAGGTACTTCCTCATAGCCGGCACCTCTTCATGTCAGCCCCACGTGGTCGGCGATCCTGCGGGCCTTGTGCTGCACGTCGCGCCACGCCTCCTCGGGTGGTTTGCCGACGGTTTCGACGTTGGCGAGCTCGTCGTAGAACAGCTGCGCGAGCCGCGGCTCCCACGGACTCATGTACGCGACCGGTACCTGTTTCGCGGACTCGGCGAACGTGTCGACGATGATCTGGCCGCCGAAGAAGTCGTCCGGTTGCCGCAGGTCAGGGCTTGCGAACGCGTCCGGAGTGGACGGGAACAGGCCGAGCTCGAGGAAGCCGCGCACCTGCTGTTCCGGGGTCAGCAGCCAGGTGACGATCTCGAACGCCTTCTCGGGTTCGCGGCAGTACTTGGTGATGCTGAGGAACGAACCGCCCCAGTTCGCGGCGCCACCGGGTGTCGGAGCGACTCGCCACAGTCCCTTGGAGTCCGGTGCGCCGGCTTTCAGATCTGCGGCGGCCCACGACGCGCCGATCATGCTCGCGACCTCGCCGGTGGTGAGGGCGGCGTTGACGTCGGGGCTGCCGTCCTGCATGGCGGCGTTGATGCCGAGCTGGTGCGCCTTGATGGCCAGGTCCCAGGCGTGCCTGACGTGGTCGTCGCCGCCGATATATTGCTTCTTCTCGTCGACGAGCTGGCGCTTCGACTGCGCCATCACCATGTTGTAGACCAGGCGGAGGTTGAGGATCATCGACGCGTCCTGCTTCAGGACGACGCCGGCGTCGAAGTAGTCCTCCCAGGTGCGGATGCTCTCGGCTTTGACGCCGTGGCGCTCGAAGACGTCCTGGCGGTAGTAGAGGCCTGTAGGCCCGGTGTCGATCGGGAAGCCGATCATGCGGCCTGCCGCGGTGACGCCCTGCTGCCACTTCCAGTCGAGGTACTGCGGCTTGAACCTGTCCGCGCCGAGCGTCCGCAGGTCCACGAACTCCTCGGCGTTCGGGAAGAACGCGGAGATGTCCTCGCCCTTGAGACCGGTGATGTCGGGAACGTGGGACTTGCCGGCGAGGTTCGTCATCAGCTTCGCCTTGAACTGCGCGCCGGCCTTGAGAGGGCGTAGTCCGGGGAACCTCGTCGTGGCCTCTTCGAGCGACTTCTCGCTCAGGCCACCCGACCACATCCACAACGTCATGCCGTCGCGTGACTCGGTCGCGCATCCCGCCGCGGCCAGACCCATCAGCGCGAGGAACGCCCGCCTGTTCATGCGAGCACCGTCCCCACGATTTCAGGCAACGTCGGGGCGGCCGTCGCACCGCCGGGCCGTTGCACCGAGATCGCGGCGGCCTTGTTGGCGAACTGCAAACGTTCGCGCAACGGCATGCCCGTCAACGTCGCGTGCACGAACGCCGCGCCGAACACGTCGCCGGCGCCGGTGCTGTCGACGCAGTCAACGTTGATTCCGTCAACCTCTGCGTGCTCACCAGTCAATTTGTCCACTGCGAGTGCACCTCGCGCGCCTCTCGTGACGACCGCGATGGGGACGACGTCGGCGAGCTTCTTCAGTGCGTTCCGCGGCGTTTCGGTGCGTGTGTAGGCCATCGCCTCCACCTCGTTGGGCATGAACGCGTGACAGTGCTCGAGTTGGCGCAGCAGCTCCGGCCGCCACTGCTGCGTCGGGTCCCAGCCGACGTCGGCGAAGACCAGCCCCGGAAGATCCAGAACTGATATATCGGCGACGGGGTCGAGGTGCACGATCGACGCCTTCGTCGACGGCATCGATTCCTGGGTCGTCGTGTGCAACGTTGGCGGCGGCGTGCCGTGGGTGATGAGGGCGCGGTCGTCGTCGTAGGACAACGCGACCGTCACCGGCGTCGCCCAGTCCGCGAAGCGTTGTGAGCAGGTGAGGTCGACGCCCTCGTCCGCGAGGAAGTCCCAGCAGAGAGTGCCGTGGGCGTCGTCGCCGAAAGCCGCGGCCAGCACCGGCCTGATGCCGAGACGGGCGAGGGCGACGGCGAAGTTCGCGATGCCGCCCGGCCCGCTCGCCATGCCGCCGGTCCAGAGCTCCTCGCCCGGTGTCGGCGGCTTGGGCAGTCCGGTGAAGACCAGGTCGTAGAAGAGCAGTCCGAACAGGTAGACATCGTTGTCATCCCCGACATGGCGCACACTGACCCCTTCCAATGTTGCGCAAGAGCGTGCGCTAGACGTGCGCGAGTTGGCAAGAGTTTGCTCAAGTTTGCGCGACTTGGGAGGTACGGTGGCCGCATGCTTCCCCAGAGCAGACGCGAGCTGATCCTGCGCACACTGCGCGCGGACGGGCCGAGCGAGGTGCGCTCGCTCGCCGACAAGCTCGGCGTCAGCCAGGCGACGATCCGCCGTGACCTCGAACAGCTCGACGCCGACGGCAAGCTGACCCGCGTGTACGGCGGCGCCATGACGCTCGATCCTGGTGAGGTCGACAGCGACGACGTCGACGACCCGTTCGCTGAAGTCGCCACCGAACGCGCCGAGGACAAGGACGCCGTCGCACGCGCGGCCGCGGCGATGGTTCGGGACGACGAGACCGTGCTGCTCGACATCGGCACCACGATGCACCGGCTCGCCCATCACCTGCATGGCAAGCGGATCACCGTCATCACGAGCAACCTCGCCGTGTTCGACGAGCTGCGCGACGATGCCGACATCGAACTCGTCCTGCTGGGCGGCATGGTGCGGCGGCGCTACCACTCACTGGTCGGGTTCCTCACCGAGGACAACCTGCGGCAGGTCCACGCGGGCCGGCTGTTCCTCGGCACCAGCGGTGTGCGGGGCGACGGCGCCGTCATGGACACGACGCTCGTCGAGGTGCCCCTCAAGCGCGCCATGATCAAGGCTGCGGACCAGGTCGTGCTCGTCGCGGACGGCGGGAAGTTCCCCGGCGTGGGCGTCGCGCGTGTCTGCGGACCCGACGACCTCGACGTCGTCGTCACCACCGCGTCGGCCGACCCGGCGACGCGGCTCGCGCTGGAGGAAGCCGGAGTCGGAGTGGACGTGGTCCCGATGGATATGAGGAACGCATGAAGCTGGTCATCCTGGGCGGCGGCGGCTTCCGCGTACCGCTTGTATACCGCGCGTTGCTCGCTGATCGGTCGCCCGGCCGCGTCACCGAGGTTGTACTGCACGACCTCGACGCCGTCCGGCTCGCCGCTGTCGGCGGCGTCCTGGGCGAGCTGGCGACTGATATATCGGATGCACCGTCGGTGACGACGTCGACGGACCTCGACGAAGCACTCCGGGGCGCCGACTTCGTGTTCTCCGCGATCCGGGTCGGCGGGCTCGACGGACGTGCGGCCGACGAGAGCGTCGCGGCCGGTTGTGGCGTACTCGGACAGGAGACGGTCGGCGCGGGCGGCGTTGCATACGGGTTGCGTACCGTGCCCGTCGCGCTCGACATCGCGCGCCGTATATCAGTTCACGCGCCAGACGCGTGGGTCATCAACTTCACCAACCCCGCCGGCATGGTCACCGAGGCGATGTCGGCACACCTCGGCAACCGCGTCATCGGCATCTGCGACTCCCCTGTCGGACTCGGCCGCCGAGTCGCCCGCGCCGTCGGCGCCGATCTCGAGGACGCGTGGCTCGACTACGCCGGGCTCAACCACCTCGGCTGGCTGCGTGGCGTCCACGTGCACGGGCGCGACGTGCTGCCCGATCTGCTCGCCGACACGGAGCGGCTGGAGTCGTTCGAGGAGGGCAAACTCTTCGGCGCGGAGTGGCTGCGGACGTTGGGCGCTGTTCCCAACGAGTACCTGCACTACTACTACTTCACGCGGGAGGCGGTGGAGTCCGGCGCGTCACGCGGGGCGTTCCTGCTGGAGCAGCAGAAGCAGTTCTACGCGGCGCCGTCGCTGGAGAGCTGGGAGCGGACGCGCCTCGAACGCGAACAGACCTACATGGCCGAGACCCGCGACGACGAACGTGACACCGACGACCTCGACGGTGGCGGCTACGAGCAGGTCGCGCTCGACCTGATGCACGCCATCGCCTCTGACAAACGCACCACCCTGATCCTCAACGTGCCGAACCAGACAACGCTGTCATGCCTGGATTCCGACGCCATCGTCGAAGTGCCGAGCCTGGTCGACGCCAACGGTGCGCGGCCCATCGCGGTCAGCCAGGTGCCCGGCGAGGGCGTCGGACTCGTCACGGCGCTCAAGGTCGTCGAGCGCGCCACCATCCAGGCCGCTATCAGCGGCGAGCGCGCGCACGCGGTGAAGGCGCTGGCGCTGCATCCACTCGTCGACTCCGTCAGCGTCGCTCGCAAGATCGTCGACACGCACCCGTTCCTGTCTGGAGTTTTCCGTGCACGATGACCGGCGGCTCGTGGAGGACCGGCTGTCGCGGGCGCTGACGACCCGCGTCATTCCGGCGATATATCAGTCGTCCGTCCCGTTCAGCGTCGAGATGTGGCGGGTGCCGGACGAGCCGATCCCGTTCGCGCGGGCGATGGGAGACGCCGTCTGGGAACCGTTCGAGATCGGTGACAGGTGGGGTGCGCCGTGGTCGACGACGTGGTTCCGCGTCAAGGCGACCGTCCCCGAGGAGTGGCGAACCTTGCGCGTCGAGGCCGTCTTCGACCTCGGGTTCGAGGACGCGTGGCCCGGCAACCAGGCGGAAGCGCTTGTATACAAGGTGGATGGAACGCCCATAAAGGGTGTGGCGCCCCGCAACAAGCACGTTCCCGTATCCGATATATCAGTCGAGTTCCTCATCGAGGCCGCGGCGAACCCTGACATCCTCAAGCACGACTTCCAGCCCACTGCGTTCGGCGACAAGAAGACCGCGCCGCCGGCGCCGATGTACCGGCTGGACAAGGCGGAGCTCGCGGTCCTGAACGAGTCCGTCTGGCACCTGAGCCTCGACCTCGAGGTGCTCAGGGACCTGATGCTGGAGCTGTCCCTCGACGACCCGCGCCGTCACGAGATCCTGCGCGCCATCGAACGATCACTCGATGCCCTCGACCCGCACGACGTGCCGGCAACCGCGCAGCAGGCGCGCAACGAACTCGTCGACGCCCTGAGCAGGCCGGCCCACGCGAGCGCGCACACGCTGTCGGCGATCGGCCACGCCCACATCGACTCCGCGTGGCTGTGGCCGTTGCGGGAGACCGTGCGCAAGGCATCCCGCAGCTTCGCGAACGTCACCTGGCTCGCGACCCAGTACCCGGAGTTCGTGTTCGCCGCCTCGCAGGCCCAGCAGTACGCGTGGGTCAAGGAGCACCAGCCGAAGATCTACGAGCGCATGCAGGAGGCCGCGAAGAACGGCCAGTGGCGCCCGGTCGGCGGCATGTGGGTCGAGTCCGACGCCAACCTCCCCGGCGGCGAGGCCCTCGCCCGCCAGCTGACGCACGGCAAGCGCTTCTTCTTCGACGAGTTCGGCGTCGAGTGCGAGGAGGTGTGGCTGCCCGACTCGTTCGGCTACACCGCGGCGTTCCCGCAGTTGGCGGTTCTGGCGGGCGCGAAGTGGTTTCTCACCCAGAAGCTGTCGTGGAACCAGACGAACAAGCTGCCGCACCACACGTTCTGGTGGGAGGGCATCGACGGCAGCCGCGTCTTCACGCACTTCCCGCCGGTCGACACCTACAACGCGGAGATCCTCGGCAAGGAGCTGTCCCACGCCGTCCGCAACTACGCCGAGAAGGGTCGCGGCACCCGGTCGTTGCTGCCGTTCGGGTTCGGCGACGGCGGTGGCGGCCCCACCAGGGACATGGTCGAACGCGCCCGCCGTCTGAAGAACCTCGAAGGCTCCCCCAAGGTCGAGATCGAGCCACCGCACGAGTTCTTCCGCAAGGCACAGGCCGAGTACCCGGACGCGCCGGTGTGGTCGGGCGAGCTGTATCTGGAGCTGCACCGCGCCACCTACACCACGCAGTCGCGCACTAAGGCCGGCAACCGCCGCAGCGAACACCTGCTGCGCGAGGCAGAGCTGTGGGCCGCGACCGCCGTCGTCCACAACGGACACGACCACCCGTACGACGAGCTCGACGCGCTGTGGAAAACCGTGCTGCTGCACCAGTTCCACGACATCCTGCCCGGCAGCTCCATCGCGTGGGTGCACCAGGAAGCCGAGCAGACCTACGCGGACGTCGCGGAACGCCTCACGAAGATCACGCGCGCAGCCCAGGATTCGCTCGGCGGCGGCGTGTTCAACACGAGCCCACGCGACCGCGCCGAAGTCGTCCTCAACGACGGTAAGCCGATCTTCGTGACCGCACCCGCGTCCGGCATCGGCACCGAGGGTGAGCCCACGAACCCGGTCACCATCAACGGCCGTGTGCTCGACAACGGCCTGGTGCGCGTGGAGTTCGACGAGAACGGCCTGATGACGTCGGTCATCACCAACGGCCGCGAAACCCTCGCCGGACCGGGCAACCTGCTCCAGCTCCACCCCGACTTCCCGAACTACTGGGACGCCTGGGACATCGACGCCCACTACAAGCGCAATCACACCGACCTCGTCGACGCGGACGAGGTGACGTTCGAGAGCCACGGCCCGCTGCGCGCCACGGTCAGGGTCGTCCGCTCGTTCGGCCGGTCCGAGGTCACCCAGCTGATCTCGCTCAACGCCGGCTCGAAGCGGATCGACGTCGACACCGAGATCGACTGGCACGAGTCGGAGAAGATCCTCAAGGCCACGTTCCCGCTGGACGTCCACGCCGAACGGTCCGCCGCGGAGATCCAGTTCGGGCACGTCCACCGCCCCACCCACACCAACACCAGCTGGGACGCCGCGCGATTTGAGGTGTACGCGCACCGGTGGGTCCACGTCGCCGAGCCGGGCTTCGGCGTCGGCGTGCTCAACGACTCCACCTACGGCCACGACATCACACGGCACGGACGCGCGACCGTCGTGCGGTTGAGTCTCGTGCGCGCGCCGCACATCCCGGACCCGCACGCGGATCAAGGCATGCACCGATTCCGTTATGCGCTGCTCCCTGGCGCGGACGTCGGCGCCACTCTTGCGGAGGGCTACGCACTGAACCTGCCGCTGCGCGTGTTGCCAGGCGCGGCGAACCACAAGCCGTTGGTGTCCATCGACTCTGATGGCGTGGCCGTGGAGTCGGTGAAGCTCGCCGATGACAAGTCCGGCGACGTCGTCGTCCGGCTGTATGAATGCCTCGGCGGACGGGCGCGGTTCACGCTCACGCCTGGTTTCGACTGCGTGCGCGCGCACGTGACAGATCTGCTCGAACGACCGCAACAGATCGTGTCGCTGGAGGACATCGAGCTGCGGCCGTTCCAGATTCTCACCCTCAGAATGGGACGACTGAAGGCGACCGAGTGATGTCCGGGTGGTGTCCGCGCTAGCTTCGGCCGCGTGGACACCGACCTGTTGCGGCAGCTCAACGACGACATCTGGCACCCGTTCCAGCTCGCCTACGCGAAACTGGACGCGCCGGCGTTCCTGGAGCTGCACGCGCCCGAGCTGATCCGCGCGGGCGGACCGGCCAAGCAGGTGTCCGGGTTCGCCGACTACTCCGCCCAGCTCGAGAAGTGGTTCACCGAGCTCGCGGACCGCGGCAGCTCGGTGACCATCGCGTTCCGGTTCGTGGAGCGCATCGCGTCGAAGGACCTCGCGAGCGAGCGCGGCATCTTCCACATCGTGTCGAAACGCGCCGACGGCGACGAGCGCGCGTTCTACGGCCGCTTCCACACATATGCGCGTCGCACCGACGGACGCTGGCGCATCTGCTCCGACTACGACACCGACGAGCGGCCAGCGACGCTGGAGGAGGAGTTCCACGCCGCGGTCGACATCGACGACGTCGAGGCGTTCAGCACACACGACATCGCAAGGGTCTGATGCAGGGCGGCGGCGTCCTTAACTACGCTCGACCACAAATGGACACCACCACCTCTCGCCGCGTGCCGCTCGTGATGGGCATCGCCGTGTTCGTGCTGCTGCTGGACCAGGCCACGAAGTACTGGGCCGAGAGCGCGCTGACGGGCCACGCGCCCATTCCCGTGCTCGGCGAGTTCCTGCAGCTCAGGCTCCTCTACAACCCCGGTGCCGCGTTCTCGATCGGCGCGGGGTCGACGTGGATCTTCACCATCGTGGCGGCCGTCGCCGTTGTACTGCTCGCGCGGTACGGCCTGCAGCCGCAGACCAAGCTCCGGGCAGCCGCGCTCGCGATGATGCTGGGCGGCGCGACGACGCACCTGCTCGACCGGCTGTTCCGGCCGCCGGGCTTCGCGCGCGGGCACGTCGTCGACTTCATCGACTACAACGGCTGGTTCGTCGGCAACGTCGCGGACATCGCACTGGTCTGCGGCGCGATCCTGCTCGTGCTGCTGAGCTTCACGCCGACGAAACAGCCTGCTTCGTGAGCGCGTCCGCGCGACGGGTGGTCTCGGGCAGCCGGTAGCGCGGGGCGAGCCGCAGCACCTCGGCGCACGCCCGGTCCAGGTCGATCTTGTGGCCGACCGACACGAACACCGGCTTCACGCCGTCCTGCGTCCGCACCGCCCTGCCGACGACGTCCCTGCCTTGTGGACCTTCCATGACGAGGTCGCTCATCGACCCGCGGGCGTGGCCGGGCGGGTCGAACTCGCCCATCGCGTTCTTGGCGACCCCGATGCTCGGAATCCCCGTGTGCACGCCGAGGTGGCACGCCAGACCGAACCTGCGCGGGTGCGCCAGCCCCTGACCGTCCGCTACCAACAGGTCCGGCGTGACCGTCACCTGATCGAGTGCCCGCAGCAACACCGGCATCTCCCGGAACGCGAAGAGCCCGGCAATATATGGGAAGTCCGTCGTGTCCTCGACGACCACCTCGTCCAGCACGACCAGCGACTTTGCATCGAACACCACGCAGACGCCCGCAACTGTGTCATTGCTACGGTAGCCGACGTCGAGGCCCGCGACGGTGTCTACACGCAGGTCAGGGGCACTGGTAGTGATCACCTGGGTGCGCAGGCGTTCTTGCAACGCGACGGCGTCTTCAACCGTTCTGGGCCACTCCACGGGCGACAGTGTGCCGTGACGTGTCGTAGTGGGCGGCGAGGAGGTCGTCGCCGAAGTCACCCGAATGACGACGCCAGACGGTGTGGACGTGGTTCGCCTCGTTGGCCGTGTTGTCGTACTCGATGAGCAACTCGGGCCCCTGGATCCGGTAGTAGTGGCCCTCGCCGCGGCGCAGCGAGCCCTCCCACGAGAAGTGCAGGCGTTCCGGGTCGATGCGGGCGAACTCGTCGTCGGCAAGCTCGAACGCGAGCCGGTCGAGGTAGAAGCGGACGATGTCGACGAGCAGCTCCCCCGCCGGCCTGCCGAGCTGCGCCGGGGTCACGCCGACCGGTTCGGACGGGCTGACGCGCGGCGAGTTGCCGCTGCGGATGTCGTGCGGAGCGGTGTCCGACACGACGGCCAGGCGGCGGGCAGTCGGGCCCATGCGGTCGAGGAGCTCGCGGGCCAGTTCTTCTTCGAGGCGCAGCGGCTGGCCGACGACTTGGCCGCGGTAGGTGACGCGGGCCGGGTTCGCGCCGAGAAAGAACGGGGTCGCGGAGACGCGGCCGTCGGCGACGACGACGTTGACCGACAGGTGGTGCCCTTCGACGCGCCATCCCCACGGCTCGTCGCCGCCGGGCGTGCCGAAGAGCACCGTCCAGAAGTCGCCGCTGTGCCGGTCGCGGTTCCCACCCTCGCGGTGGTCGAGCACGTCCTCCAACGCCATCACCGCTGCGGCCTGGGCGTAGGCGTGTGGGCTGAGGACCGTGGCCAGCATTCCGTGTACCGCCTTGCGCTGGTCACGGCGAAGCTCGCCGAGTACGAGACCCGCTCGTGCACCGGGTGTATACGCCCAGCGGTGCCTCAGGTCGTCGTCGGTGACCGCGCGAATGCCGTGTTCGCGCTGGTCACCGGCGAGCAAACCAATATATTGGTGCGTGGCGTCAGTGACGTCGTGCAGCATCATTCGAACTTATAGGCCTTGAGGTTGCGGAGCAGCAGGTAGCAGTTCTGCAGTGAGCCCGAGGTGTCGCCGAGCGAGCGGTAGATGCCCCATTTCGGCCGCAACCGGTCGTCGAGCCACGTGTCGACGTTGTCCTTCGTCGCGTCGAGCACGGTCCGCCCGCCCTCGCGGACGACCCAGCGGACGCGACCGGTGCCGTTGCCGACCTTGATCTCCACCTCGGTGTCGATCCACTTGTTGTGCAGCGGTTCGAGGTCGACGTTGCCGACGAGCACGTTGCCCTCGGTGATCTTGAACTCGATCTTCTGCACACCGCCGGTGCGGCGCAGCGACATGACCGTCACGGGTGAGGAGCCAAGACCGGGCATCTTCGTCTGCATGATGTGGGTGAACGAGGTCGTCGACTTCAGCGAGCTCGGGATGAACATGGAGTAGGTCCACTTCCACGTCTCACCGTTGTCGATCTCGAGGTTCTGGCCACCCGCCCTCATGCCGCGGACCTCGTTGCGCTGCCGGTCGGTCGACGTGTCCCGGTCGCGCGTGTGCATGTCGAACCGGTAGTCGTTGCCTGACACGTAAATGTGCTTCGTGCCCGGATGCGAGCCTGCCCGGTCGTCCTCGACGCCTTCGAAAGCGCCGAGCCCGTCCTTGTTCGCCTGTGGACTCCACCTGAGCTTCCAGGTGGCCGCCTGCGCGAGCCCGGAGCCACCCATGAGCAGCGGAACCGCTGCCGCTCCACCGATCAACGCCGAACGCCGAGAGATCTCCACGCCCGTTCCTCCCCAACATCCATGGCGGCGGATTTAGGGAAAAGGTCTGCACCAACTCCGGTGCGGGCGTGATCACATCATCGGTTGACCCAGGAGTCAATCTTCTCTCCGGCGAACGCGTCTCGACTTGTGACCAGCTCAGGTGTTAAAACCATTACGTAATGAAGATGCCACATGATGACGACGCCATCTGGCGTGCCCTGGCGAACCCGCTGCGGCGCGCGATCCTCGACGTCCTGCGCGCCGGCCCGCACACCACGGGCGAGTTGGTGGAGGCGCTCGAGACGAGCCGGCACGTCGTCATGCAGCACCTCGGTGTGCTCCGCGAGGCCGATCTGGTGCTCGTGGAGCCGCGGGGCCGGAAGCGGGTCAACCACCTCAATCCCGTGCCCATCCAGCAGATCCACCAGCGGTGGGTCGCGCACTACGAGCAGAACTGGGCAGCGGCGCTGGTCGGCCTGAAGCACGCGGTCGAGGGCGCCGGACAGGAGGATGAGGACGTTGGCTGAACCGGGCCCGGACATGGGCACAGAGCTGCTGCACAGCATCGTGATCGCCGCGCCCATCGAGAAGGTGTGGGCGGAGATCACCAAACTCGACGGCAAACAGCGCGCCATGATGGACGCCGTCCTCGACTCGAAGCTCGAGCCGGGCGCGCCGCTCTACTACCGATCGACCGACGGCAAACGCGTCTTCGTCGTCGGGCGCGTCGTCGAGGTCGACCCGCCGCGGCTGCTCTCCCACACGCAGCGGCTCACCATGCGCGACGACCCGTGGACCGTCGTGTCGTGGGAGTTGGAAGAGATCGACGGCGGCACACGCGTCACGCTGCGTAACTCCGGTTGGCCCGCGGACGTCAAGCGCCTCGACAAGGTCGACACGACCTGGAAGAACATCCTCGCCGCGCTCAAGCAGGTCGTCGAGTCCGGCGACGTCGGCGCCGGCCTGAGGTTCCAGTACGCGATGATGCGCGCCTTCATGTGGGCGATGCCGGCGGCCACGAAGTCCGAGAACGTCCCCGAGCCGCCCGGCATCGACAGGGCCGGCTAAAACGCGAATCCTGCTTTTGCAATGACTCTTTGGACGACGTCGTCCAAAGAGTCATTGCTAAGCGGCAGGTCAAGGGGTAGCTGGTCAACCGATATATTGGATGTGGCTAGGCGTGGCAGGCGATGGGGCCGCCGTGCAGAGCCATCATGTCCATCCAGACGGCCGAGAGTTCCAGGCGTTCGGAGAGCGGCTTGCCGTCGAGCTCGTGGTAGGCGCGGTGAAGGTTGCCGACCAGGCGCTCGGATTCCTGCCAGGTGGAGAAGCGGGATTCGCCGGCCTCGTTCACCACGTCCAGCGGGGACTTGGAGGCGGCGTGACCGGCGGCCGCCAGTGAGGACAGGTAGGTCGTGTAGTCGGCCAGATCGTCCAGGACGCGGTTGATCTCGGCGCCGCGCAGTAGCGGACCGTGACCGGGCACCACGACGGATGCGTCGAACGAGCGCAGGAACTCCAGGGCCGACTGGTAGCCGGTGATGCTGCCCTCGGCGAGGAACGGCTGGCCGCCTGCGAAGACCAGGTCGCCGGTGAAGAGGACGCGTTCGGCGGGAAGCCAGACGACGGTGTCGCCGCGGGTGTGGGCCGGGCCGGGGTGGTGGAGCTCGACGACGCGCGAGCCGAGGTGCAGCGTCAGCGACGAGGTGTAGGTGAGGGACGGCGGGCGCACCTCGATGTGGCCGTAGTCCGGACCGGTCAGCACCTGGGCGGCGATCAGGCCCGCGGCGAGCACCTCTTCGCGGCACGCGTCGTGGCCGACGATCACGGTCGACGGCGGCACGAGCCAGTTGCCGTAGGTGTGGTCGCCGTGGTGGTGGGTGTTGATGACGTACTGAGGGTCCGACGAGGACACCGACGCCACCGAGGCGAACAACGCGCGGTTGCGCGCCTCGGTGGACGTGGTGTCGACGAGCAGCAGCGTGTCGTCGGAGCCGACGACCACGCCGGTGTTGTTGATCATCCAGGAGCCGTCGGGCTGGATGTAGGCGTGGACGCCCGCGGCGACTTCAACCAGTTCGGGCTGGCCAGCAGAAGGATTCACCCGATCAAGCGTAGTCACCTGACACGGTCAGCCCTGGGCGATGTAGGCCTGGAGCTGGTCGGCAGACTGCTCCAGCTGTCCGATCCGGCTCTTCACGACGTCGCCGATGCTGACGATGCCGACCAGCTGCCCGTCGGACAGAACGGGCACGTGGCGGAAGCGCCGTTCGGTCATCACGACCGTCAGGCTGTCCACCGTGTCCGACGGGGAGCACGTGAAGACGTCGGCTGTCATGATCGCCGACACGGGATAAGACAGCAGGTCAGCGCCCGTTTCGTGCAAACGGCGCACGACGTCGCGCTCGGACACGATCCCGGCGACGCCACCGGCGCCGACGACCACGATCGCGCCGACGTTGTGTTCGGCCAGGGCTCTGAGCAGTTCGGACACAGAAACATCCGGGTCGATCGTCGCAACCGCCGATCCCTTGGTGCGCAAAACGTCAGCGATCCTCACCTGGCGCCTCCGATCCTGTCGGTCCGGTAGCACCTCAGGCTAGATCGGATTCGGACAGAACGGGAGATCAAGCGCACAAAGAGAGCAGGGGACGCACGAGTGCGTCCCCTGCGGTGTCGCGCCTGGTTCGGCGTCGGCTACGCGGATCCTCCGCGGCGACGGGTCGCGAACTGGCGCGGCTGGACCACCGGCACCCGCTGCTGTGGCAGCTGGAAGTGCGCGTTCTGGTCGTGCTTCGCCCGCTTCTGCGCACGGCGTGCGGCGCGGTTGGTGGGCTCTTCCGGGGTGGTGGCCGGGTCTGGCGGGGTGGTGGCAGGCATGCGAAAGCCTCCTCATGACGAGGGCGTGCAAAGGACACGGCGAAAGTCGGGCCGTGGGAGAAGGACCCGCGGAAGGGTCACCAAAGGCGAGCAGCGTCGCGAGGGCAGCGTCAAGAGCGCCGCGGAGTTCCATCAGATGATGAACATGCCGCAACGGTAGCGACGCCGCCGGATCACGCCAACCGATTTATCCGCGGGCCCGGGCAGCGGCCGCGCCGGCGCCCAGCATCACCAGGATGATCGTGACCATCGCCCACTTGCGGGACTTCGTCAGCGGTGTGGACTCGGCCTTCAGCGACAGGTCCCTTCGCGGCTCCGGCTTCTGCCGCGCCGCCCGCACCGGAATCGGTTGCGGCGGAACGGAAGGCGGCGTCGTCGTCACGACCGGAGCAGGCGGCGGAACGACCGGGGCGGGAGCCGGCGCCGGTGGCGCGGGAGGCTTGGGGGCGGGAGGGGGCGCAGGTACCTCGGGGCGCGGCGCGGGTGGTTCGGCGCGCGGCGGCATCGGGTTCGGCAGGCAGCCCGCCGCGTCGATCACGCTCATCTCCGGGCCCGCCGACAGCTCCACCGCCGTGTCGGTGATCCGGTACACGCGGCTGCGGCCCTGGTAACCGTTGTTGGTGGCGAAGATCGTGCCCGCCGAGTCGATCACCACAGCGCCGTACGTCGACCTGCCCGGCAGCTCCTTGATCTCCTTCGTGCTCAGCACCCGGCCGGAGACCGGGTCGAACGACACGACCTCGCCCGGTCCCCAGCCCGCTGCCGACACCCCGGTCAGCTTTCCGGCCGCACCAGCCGTGAAGTCGTCCAAAGCCAAAGCAGGCCAGTCGAGCACGACGGAGCGCACGATCTTGAGGTATGTGGGGCTCTCCGGGTCGATGTCGATCGCACGCAGACTTGCGTTGTCGCGCACGTAGAAGGTGGTGCCGACGACCGCGCCCGCGGTCACGTCGTCGGTGCGGAACCACTGCGCGTCAACAGGTCCGAGGTCGCTGACCGCGCCCTTCTGGTCGATCAGCACGACGTGCGACGGGTTCTTCCACCAGGCGTGGCCCTTGGAGGTGAGTCCAACCAGACGGCCCAACGCCGCCGAGTACCCCAGCGCGTTCACCGCGTAGTCCAGCCGGGCTATCTCCGTCACCCCACCGGATGACGCGTCCAGTTTCGTGAACGTCGACAGTGCGCCTCGATGTGATGAACGAACTTGAAACGCGTCACAGTTCGGCGGTGCAGCATGAGCAACGGCGCTGGTGAACGGCGCGGAAAGCACCAAAAGAGACGAGATGGTGCTCAACGCAAGCAAATCCTGCCGCCACCGGAATGGAGCAGTCCAATACGACAACCGGGTATCAGTGCTGTTGCCGCGCATTCCCACCTGACCATTAGCCGTTAACCAGACCGTGCTGTACCGGCCACAGTAGACCGTGGTCTAATCCCACACCAGAAAGGAGCCGAATTGAGCATTTACGTCACCGGCCTGCTCTGGGTTCTCGGTGCTGCCGTACTCTCCACCATCCTCGTCGTCATCGCACGTCGGTTCGGCTCGGAGGAAGTCGGCGAGAAGAACCTCGGCGCCGGCGGTTCGGTGTTCAGCATCGTCGCCGGCCTGCACGCCGTCCTGGTCGCGTTCATCCTCATCTCCCTGTTCGACGCGTCCAACAATGCCGAGGAACAGGTGCAGAGGGAGGCCAACGCGCTCGTCGCCGTCGACTGGTCGTCGGACTCGTTGCCGGCGCCCGCGAAGGACAAAGTGGAGCAGCTGATCCGCGACTACGTGTCGACCGTTGTGGACGACGAGTGGTCGCACATGCGCGAGGGCGAGGGCGTCGACAACAAGGGCTGGACCACGTTGAACCAGCTCAGGGACACGATCGCGACGGCGGCACCGGACGGCGACTGGCAGGAGGACCGCAAGACCGAGGCGGCGAACCAGCTGTGGGAGGTCTACCAGGCGCGGCAGGAGCGGCTGGACGCGGCGGGCAACGGGGTCAACCCGGTCGTGTGGCTCGCGCTGCTGATCGGCACCGGGCTGTCGCTGCTGTTCCCGTACCTGTTCGGCGGTCCGAACCTGATCTCGCAACTGCTGATCACGATCACGCTGAGCTCGACGCTGGTTCTGCTGTTGTTCGCGATCTACCAGATGCAGAACCCGTTCAGCGGCGGTGTGGCCATCCCGCCGGACGCGTTCAGCGCGGCGCTGGACCGGCTGAGCTAGCGCGAATCGGTCATTCCGTCCGCTTCTTCGATCTCCACGGACAGCACCTCGCCGTCGATGACCTTCGGCAATACGTCCGTGCGGGCGAAGTAGCGATTTGCGAATGCGCCGACCGCTCTGGTAGAGGCGGCGTCGACGCCACCGCCGATGACGCCGCCCAGTACCGGAACGCCCTTGGCCGCGAGGGTGCCGATTTTCTTTGTACCGTATTTTGTAATAAGCGCCGACGCGGCCTTCTTGGTGAACTGCTTGATGCCGACCTTTTTGAACAGCTCGGTTCCTGCGTTGCCGAGCAGGCACAGCAGGATGGCCGTCTGCACCTCTTCGCTGTCGACGTCGTGGCCGCGCAACGACGCGATGGACGCGATGAGGTGCGTCTGGATCACGTAGGTGGCCGCGACGTTGGACGGCAACGAGATCGGCAGCGTGATCAGGCCGCCGAGGTTCGTGATGAAGCCCTGCGCGCCCGCCAGCGCCACGTGCGTGCGGATGAGGTGCTTGATCGCGGCGGTCTCGTCGCCCTTCTTGACGAGCGCGTCGGACGCGGCCTCGCGTGCGCTCTTGAACGGGCCGAACCCGTCCACACCGGCGCGCAGCAGGTAGTCGGCGATGCCCTGCTGGACCTTGCTCAGCTCACCCTTGGATTCGTCGGCCACAACCCCGAGATTACGCGTCCAGCTCACGCCATGCGGCGTCAACGGTCTGTTCCAGCAGAACCGCGATGGTGGTGGGACCTACTCCTCCGGGAACGGGTGTGATCAACGCGTCCGTCACCGCGTCGAAGTCGACGTCGCCGACATTGCCCTCGTTGTAGCCGGCGTCGATGACGACCGCGCCGGGCTTGATCCAGTCGCCCTGGACGAACCTGGGCTTGCCCACCGCGGCGACCACGATGTCCGCCGTGCGCACGATTTCCGGCAGTCCGGCGGTCTTCGAGTGGCAGATCGTGACGGTGGCGTCCCTGGCGAGGAGCAGCATCGCGGCGGGCTTGCCGAGGATCGGGCTGCGGCCGATGACGACGGCGTGCTTGCCGGCGATCTGCACGTCGTACGCGTCGAGCAGGCGGAGGATGCCGCCGGGCGTGCAGGAGACGAACTCGCTGTGCCCGAAGGACATTCCGGCGAACGAGTGCATCGTGACGCCGTCGACGTCCTTGTGCGGCGCGATCGCCTCGAACGCCGCGCGCTCGTCGATGTGGCGCGGTACCGGGTGCTGCAACAGGATGCCGTGCACGCCGGGATCGTCCGACAGCTCGCGGATCTTCGCCACGAGCTCGTCGGTCGTCGTCTCCTCCGGGAGGGCCACGTGGCGGGACTCGAGTCCCGCCTTGTGGCTCCGGTTCTGCTTCATTCGCACGTACGTCACCGATGCCGGGTCTTCGCCGACGATCACCGTGGCCAGACAGGGTTTGCGGCCAGTGCGTTCGGTGTAGCCGGCGGCCTTCTCGGACGCCCGCCGCACGATGTCGCGCGCGAGCTCGGTTCCCCGCATCAGGTTCGTCATCAGTTCTCGAGTGTAGTGACCGCTCCCGTGCTCCCGTCCACGGTGATCCGCTCACCGGTCTTGATCCGTGTCACAGCCTCCCGAACCCCCACCACCGCGGGGATTCCGTACTCGCGGGCCACGACCGCGCCGTGCGAGTTCGAGCCGCCCATCTCCATCACGAGACCGCCCGCCGTCAGGAACAACGGTGTCCAGCCCGGATCCGTCGACGGCGCCACGAGAATCTCTCCGGGTTCGAGGTGCGCGCCGACCGGGTCCATCACGACGCGTGCGATGCCGGTGATCGTGCCCGCCGACGCCGGAGTTCCGACGAGGTCGCCCTCGACCGGCGCGCCGTGGTGCACGGCTTCCGGCTCGGTGCCGTCCGAGAGCTGGACGCGCGGGATGTGCCGGCGCCGCATCTCGCGGTCGTAGACCTCACGCCGCTCCGCCACGATCGCCCGCAGATCTCCTTCCGCGGAGCGCATTTCCTCGAAGTCGAGGAAGTACACGTCGTCGGCCTGGGCGAGCCTGCCCTGGTCCGCCAGCGAGGTGCCGAGGTCCGCGATCCGCTTCCGCAGCGCGCCGAACAGGGTGATGATCAGGTACTTCGGGTACTCGCGCAGGCCCGCGAGCAACCTGGTGCGGCGCAACGCGAACCGCACGAACCAGCCGCGGCCCCACGCACGTCGTGCCAGGGTCTCGATCATCGCTTCGGCTTCGGCGGCGCCACGGGCGAAGATCGCGTCCGGAGCGGCCTTGTCGTCGTCCACACGCAGGTAGTTCCGCACGACGCCGACGACGTGGGCCGGGTCGTCGGACCACCGGGGCAGGCCGAGGTCGATCTCCGCGACGGCCCTGTGCCCCCACTTCGCGAGGAACCGGTCCAGCGCCGCCGGGCGTTCGCCGTTCTGGAACTGCCGCAGTGCGACGGGATCGCGCCGGATCTCCTGCGCGAGGTCCCACATCGCCATGTCCATCTCGGTGGTGATGTTGTTCGGAAGGCCGCGCAGGACCGTCTGCAGTTCGCCCGGCTTCGTCTTCACGACCTTGCCGACGAGACCGAGCATCGCGAAGCCGACCAGCGCGGTGGGCGCGAGGCGGGGCAGCACCGGGATGACGCACTGCTGCAACGCCTGTTCGATCGAGAGGCTCGCGGACTTCTCCAGGATGTCGCGTTCCATCAACAACGCGGTGCGCACGGCCTTCTCCGGATTGACCAGCGCCTTCCCCGCGACGACCGGCACGCGGAACCGGCGGGCCAGCCGCAGCACTCGCTTGAGGGCAGGCGTCGGCGAGGAGTTCTTGATCGCGAACCGCGGGTCGTCGAACAGGCCGCGCAGCACCTCGGAGGAGCGCGCCTCCATCACGCCGAGCAGCCGCGTGACGAACTCGCGGCCCACCTTGCTCTGCAGAACCTTGGTGACGTCGAAGAAGATGCGCTCGCCGTTCTCCACATAGGACTGGCTCTTGGGGTCGCCGATCACGATCTCGAAGGCGGACTTGGCGATCTCGCGGAACGCCGCCCGTCCCATCGGCGTGATCGGCCGTTCGAGGCCCTGGGCGAGACTGAAGCAGAAGTAGACGTGCGCGTTGCCGTCGGGGTTGTGGGGCAACGGGAACAGCGTCGTGATCGGCCGCGCCTGCGTGACGTGGAGCTCGCCGTCGGCGTCGATCGCCCACTCGGTGTCCTGCGGCGAGCCGTAGTGCTGCTGCACCTTGCGGCCGAGGACGGCGAGCGCGTGGATCTGGCCGTCGGTCAAACACTGGTCGGAGTTCTCGCCGACCTCGACGTGCTCGGTGCCGCCGCCGGGCAGTGACCGGATGAGGAACTTCTTGTCCCCCAGCCGCTTCTCGACGATCTCGCGCCCGTCGACGACGAAGTGGTCCGGGTTGACCGCGCCCGAGACGACGGCCTCGCCGAGACCGGGGCTCGCGTCGATGACGATCTGGTCCCGCTTGCCGGTGACCGGGTTCGCCGTGAACATCACGCCGGACACCGCGGACTGCACCATCCGTTGCACCACAACGGCGAGGTATGTGGTGGTGTGGTCGATGCCGTTCGTCTCGCGGTAGCTGACGGCGCGGTCGGTCCACAGCGAGGCCCAGCAGCGGCGCACGGCGTCGATCACCGCGTCCTCGCCGACGATGTTGAGGAACGTGTCCTGCTGGCCCGCGAAGCTCGCGAACGGCAGGTCCTCGGCCGTGGCACTGGACCGCACCGCGACCGGGACGCCGTGACCATCTCCTGGGCCGAGCTTGCGGTACTCGGCGACGATCTCGTCCCTGATCGCCTGCGGCACCGGGGTTTCCACGAGCATCCTGCGGGCGTTCTCCGGGGTGGTGCCGGCCAGTTCGTCGGCCTGCGCGACGGCGCGGTAGGCGTCCGTGGTGACGCAGAAGCCCTGCGGCACCGGCAGGCCCGCCCTCGTCAGCTGTCCGAGGTTCGCCGCCTTGCCTCCCACGACGGCGAGCATCGTGCCGTCGATGGCCCCGAAATCCACGCAGTAGTCGTCCATGACGCTGAGGTTACGAGCGTCCGGCCAAAAACTCAACACGTGATGAATAAATCACGCCGTCGGAGTGAAGCCCCTGATCAGCGCGGCGATCTCGGCCAGGTCCTCCTCCAGCGCGAAGTGGCCGGTGTCGAGCAGGTGCAGCTGCGCGTCCGGCAGGTCGCGCAGGTACGCCTTGGCGCCGGGTTCGATGAAGAACGGGTCGCCCCGGCCCCACGTGATCAGCGTCGGCGGCTGGTGTTCGCGCAGGTAGGCCTGCCATTCCGGGTACTTGGCGACGTTGGTGTGGTAGTCGAGGAAGAGGTCGATCTGGGGCTGCGGGCGCAGGTCGAGGTAGTGCTGGTCGAGGGTCCACGTGTCGGGCGAGATCGTCTCCGGGTCGCGGGCGCCTTCGAGGTAGCCGAACTTCGTGTACCGCAGGGCGAGCAGGTCGCGGGCGGCCTGCGGGTCGCGGTTGGCGACGAAGCCCTTGGCCAGGTCCGACAGGCCGTCCTCGTAGGCGTTGCCGTTCTGGACGATCAGGCCCTTGACCCACTCCGGGTGCCGCGTCGCGATGCGGAAGCCGACCGGGGCGCCGAAGTCGAAGACGTACATCGAGAAGCCGGTGAAGTTGATCGCCTGCAGGAACTTCTCGATCGTGTCGGCGAGGAAGTCGAACGTGCAGGGCCGCTCCGGGGCGTCGCTGTGGCCGGAACCGGGGTTGTCGGGCGCGACGATGTGGAAGTCGTCCTTGAGTTCCTCGATGAGCCGCGCGTACTGGTGCGAGGCAGACGGGAAGCCGTGCAGGAGCAGGAGTTTGGGCGCGCTCGGGTCGCCGGCCTCCCGGTAGAAGACCTTGAGGCCGGCGACATCCGCGAACCGGTGCCTTGTCACATGCTTCGATACCGTCATGACGCATTAGGCTAATGCGTAACAGGCTAGTTGTACAGTTAGCGACGCACCCAGTCCGGAAGGTCTTCGCGTTCCGCGACCCACTCCGGCGGTGGTGCGGCGGCGATGCCGCCGACGATCGCGGCTGTCGTGTCGACGTCTCCCCCAGCCTGCACGCAGGTCGTGATGGCCTTGCGGTAGTCGTCGAGGTGGCGCGCGGCGACCCACAGCGTGAACGGCACGGTGTCCTGCGCTGTGACGCGGGAGCCGTTGCCGAGGACGTACGCGGCTTCCTCAGCGCTGCTGATCGTGCGCGCCTTCTCGATTCCCTTGCGTACGAAGGATTTTCCTTCGACGTGGTCGAGCACGCCTGCGAGCAGGTCCGGCTTCGTGCCCGTCAGACGAGCTCTGGCCGCGATGGCCGCGGCGTGTGCGACGGCGACTCCGCCAGCGATTCCCTCCGGATGTTGATGGGTGACCTCGCTGACCTGGATCGCTTTGACCGTAAGGGTTTCCGGATCGTCGGCGTAGTAGGCGCCGAGCGGGGCGATCCGCATGGCGGCGCCGTTGCCGCACGAACCCTGACCGTTGAACGCGCTCGCGGCCGCCTCTTTCCACGGCGTGCCTTGGCGAATCTTGCGCAGGATGGTGAACGCCCCCGCGCCGTAACCGCGGTAGGGCTCGCAGCGGTCGGCGAACGTCGCCGCGAGCCGGTTCTGGTCGATGTCACCGTGATCGCGAAGCTCGGCGACGAGATTGCAGGCCATTTCGGTGTCGTCGGTCCACTCCCAGGGCCCTCGTGGCGGCTTGCCGGCCACGAGGTCGGACAGCGAGCGGCCGACCATGAAGAACTGTGCGCCCAGAGCGTCGCCGACGGAGAGCCCGTCCAGCGAGGCGTATGCGAGGTCCAGGCGCGCACGAGTGTGCAGAACAATGCGCATCACCTGCGATTTTACCTGGCCTCGCAACGGATTTCAGGCGAGCACGGTGCCTCCGTCGACCGTCAGGATCGTGCCGGTCGCCCACTGCTGCGTCATCAGGTACAGGAACGCGTGCGCGATCTCGTCGACCTCGCCGACCCGCTGCAACGGCAGCGTCTTGCCGACGTCGGTGTAGAGCTGCTCGGCATCCGGTCCCCACAACGGGCTGCGCACCACGCCGGGGCTGACCGCGTTGACCCGCAACGGAGCCAGCTCGACCGCGAGTGCCTTGGTGAGCGCCTCGACCGCGCCGCAGACGCTCGCCGCGACCGCCCAGCCCGGTCCCGGCCGGTCCTTCGCGATGCCCGTGGTGAGCGTGATCGACGTGGTGACCCGCGCGGCTTTGACGACGTCGAGCACGCTGAAGTACCTGAGGCCGAAGAAGGTCCTCGCGCGGTCGCGGTCGAAGTCTTCGAGCGTCATCAGCTCCAGCGGCTCCCCCGCCGTGTAGACGAGGTGGTCGATCTCGCCGATGGCGTCGAAGGCCTTGGTGATGGCGGTGGGATCGGTCAGGTCCGCCGCGTGGTGGGCGAAGCCGGGCTGCGGTTTGCGTGAGACGACCGTGACCTCGGCGCCCGCATCCAGTGCTGCTTTCGCGGTGGCCAGGCCGATTCCCGAGGAGCCGCCCAGGATCGCGACCCGCTGTCCGTCCAGTGTGGATTTCATGGCTCCAGCGTGCGCCGGGTGCGGGCGCGTGGTCCAAGACCTGCTCGGTCGTCTGTCATACCCTGGGGGTATGGACCTGGACCTGCGGAAGCTGCGGTACTTCGTGGCGGTCGCGGAACACCTCAGCTTCGGCCGCGCGGCCGAGGCGCTGCACATCGCGCAGCCCGTGCTGTCGCGGCAGATCCGCGCGTTCGAGGCGGAGCTGAAAGTGCAGCTGTTCGACCGCTCGTCGAAGGGCACGTCGTTGACGCCGGCCGGCACGCAACTGCTGGCCGACGCACGGCCGTTGCTCGCGTCGGCGTCGGCGTTGCTGCGGCGGGTGGGCGTGGCGGACACGTTCACGGTCGGGTTCATGCCTGGCCTGATCGTGACGCCCGCGGTGCGCGTCCTGACCTCGCGGCATCCAGGCCTGCGGGTCGAGGTGCTCCGCACGACGTGGGAGGACCAGGTCGAGGTGATCCACGACGGCCGGGTGGACGTCGGCTATGTGCGGTTGCCGGTGCCTGGGACAGGACTGACCGTGGTGCCGCTGTTCACCGAGCCCCGCGTGGCCGTGGTGCCCGCGACGCACCGGCTGGCGGGCAAGGAAAGCGTGCTGGAGGCGGACCTGTCCGGCGAGCGGCGTGTGCAGCACACCGACCCACCGGGGTTCCGGTCCGTCGAGGAGAAGCTGGAGCACGTCGCGATGCACGGCGGCGTGGCCGTGCTGCCGTTGTCGACCGCGGTGTTCTACTCGCGCGACGACCTGGTGCACGTGCCGATCGAGGACATCGCGCCGAACGAGGTGGCGCTGGCGTGGGCATCGCACCGGCACACGCCGTTGATCAAGGAGTTCGCGGAGATAGTTACCGCGACAGCCCGGCAGGTGTGAACACGAAGCTGTCGCGGAACCCGCCATCACCGCGCCGCGTCGCCATCAGCCGCAGCTCCGGCATGAAGTGGAAGAACACCAACGACCCCGACCGGTCCGGATAGCCGAGCGTCTTCGAGTACTTGGGGTTCGTGCCGCCCAGCCACAACGGCGGCTCGCCGTACTCCTCGATCACGTCGTCGAGCACGCGGTCCCGTTCGCCCAGCACACCAGGAATCCGGCTGTCCGCGTCGAGCGACAGCCAGCCCTGCCGGTGCGCGAGATCCGCGTACACCGACGCCATGACGTCCTCGCTGCGATGACCGAGCACGTCGTGCACCGCGCCGCTCACCATGGCCGCGTTGGCCGCCCCGCGCGCCACAAGTGCGTCCAGCTCGGTCTGCCAGCGGTCGGTGCGGTCGTCGGCGAACGCCAGCGCGTCCAGCAGCGTCAGGATCACCGGCTCGCCCCCGTACATGCCGGGGCGGCGGACGGCGGCGTTCAGCTGGCCGAGCAGGTAACCGCGTAAGTCGTCGAACGAGCGCATTCCCGTTGTTCTATCAGTTGCGCGGAGGTGAAACGCAATCGCCTTCGACACCGACAGGGAGGTCAACATCCGGGAGGTCGCATGATCGTCAGCAACGAGCAGATCGCCGAGCACTGGGGCGAAACCCACGAACGGTGCTGGCGCTGCGGCTACCAGTCGCGGCTGGAGCAGTGCCACATCGTCCCTGCGTCACTGGGCGGCGGCGACTCGCCTGACAACCTCTTGCTGCTGTGCGGCCGGTGCCACAACGAGGCGCCGACCCACCAGGATCCGCAGTACATGTGGCGGTGGCTGCGGGCAACGCGCACCGAGTCCCACGACACGTACTGGACGATGCGCGGCTGGGAGGAGTTCGAGGTCATGTTCGGCCGCAAGCCGCTGGCGTGCTTCACCGATGCCGGCGACCTGACGACCGAGTGCCGCGAGCTGGCCGCCGACGAGTTCGCGAGGACCGTCGACCGCTTCGGCGAGGGCCTCAACCCGTCCACGATCGCGTGCATGATCGCGGAGATCGAGAAGAAGCTGGCGGACCGCCACGGCATCACGCTTCCGGACGCGGCCTGACCAGCAGCGCGGCTACCCAGTCGAAGACCTTCGGGTCCCCGAGACCGGACGCGGTGAGCCACTGCGCCGCGCGCCTCGCCTGCTCCACGTCCTGGATCAACCCGTGCGGTCCTGGCACGACATCCGTCGCGGCACGGACGTCCTCCACGAGACCGCCGAGGCACCTCCACGTGTGCCAGCAGCTCATGTCCGGATCCATGCCGACGAGCTCGCACCCGAGCACGTCGCCCGCGGGCATCGGTTCCGCGAGTCGCGGCGCGGGGACGTCGTCGCGGTGAAACCCCACCGCGAAAACGTGAGTGCCGGGCGTCTCGGCGCGCACCCGCTCGGCCTGCGCGCGGTCGCTGTACAAGGTCTCCTCGGCGACGTCCACCACGCAGTCGCTCATCGACACCAGACCGGGCTCAGCCGTCGCCACCCGCCAGCCCGCGAACACGAAATCCATCGCTCCCCCGGAAACGACGGGTGGGCGGCCCCGAGGAGTCGCCCACCCGTCACATCACCTCAGATCAGCTGCAGCCGGACGTGCTGCCGCAGCCCTCGCACAGGTAGCAGGACCCGGCCGGACGCATCTTCGTGCCGCACGTCATGCACAGCGGCGCGTCAGCGGCCTTGCCCAGGTGCAGCTCCAGCAGCTCGGTCGAGCTGCCGACCTGCTTCGGAGCAGCGGCGGCCTCGACCTGAGCCGGAGAAGCCTCCACCGAACCGCGCAAGCCCTCGATGTCCACTTCGGACGTCGTCGGCGCGGCACCGTACTCGCCGGCCACCTGCGCCGACCGCTCGTCGGCCGTGAAGATGCCGAGCTGCGCGCGCTTGTCGTAGGACAGGTAGTCCAAAGCCAAGCGGCGGAACAGGTAGTCGAGCACCGAAGTCGCGATCCGCACGTCCGGGTCGTCCGTCATGCCCGCCGGCTCGAAGCGCAGGTTCTGGAACTTCGAGACGTAGAACTCCAGCGGGATGCCGTACTGCAGGCCCACCGAGATGGACATCGAGAACGCGTCCATCACACCGGCCAGCGTCGAACCCTGCTTGCCCAGCTTGACGAAGATCTCGCCCAGGCCGTTGTCCGGGTACGAACCGGCGTGCAGGTAGCCCTCCGCGCCACCGACCGTGAACGACACGGTCTGCGACGGGCGCTTCTTCGGCAGGCGCTTGCGGACCGGGCGGTACTCGACGACCGTCTCGGTCTTGGCCTCGGCGCCCTTGTTCGCGCCCTTGCCCGCTGACAGCGGCTGGCCGACCTTGCAGTTGTCGCGGTAGATCGCGAGCGCCTTCAGGCCGAGCTTCCAGCCCTGGTAGTAGATCTCCTCGACCTCCTCGACGGTCGCCGACTCCGGCATGTTGACCGTCTTGGAGATCGCGCCGGACAGGAACGGCTGCGTGGCCGCCATCATCCGCACGTGGCCCATGGGCGCGATGGAACGCTCGCCCATCGCGCAGTCGAAGACCTCGTAGTGCTCACGACGCAGGCCCGGCGCGTCCACGACGTGACCGTGCTCGGCGATGAACTCGACGATCGCCTCGATCTGCTCGTCCTGGTAGCCCAGCGACTTCAGCGCGCGCGGCACCGTCTGGTTGACGATCTGCATCGAGCCGCCGCCGACGAGCTTCTTGAACTTGACCAGGGCCAGGTCCGGCTCGATACCGGTGGTGTCGCAGTCCATCATCAGGCCGATGGTGCCGGTCGGCGCCAGCACGGACGCCTGGGCGTTGCGCCAGCCGTTCTTCGCGCCGATCTCCAGCGCCTGCTGCCACGCCTCGGTCGCGACCTTGTGCACCGACGAGTCGTTCGCGTGGTACGTGCGGATCAGGTCGTTGGCGGCGGCGTGCTTGCGCATGACGCGCTGGTGCGCGGTCTCGTTGCGCTTGTAGCCGTCGTACGCGCCGACGATGCCCGCGAGCTCCGCGGAGCGGCGGTACGACACACCCGTCATCAGCGACGTGATGGTCGCCGCGAGCGCGCGGCCACCCTCGGAGTCGTACGCGTGGCCGGTCGCCATCAGCAGCGCGCCGAGGTTGGCGTAGCCGATGCCGAGCTGGCGGAACTTGCGGGTGGTGTCCGCGATCGGCTCGGTCGGGAAGTCCGCGAAGCAGATCGAGATGTCCATCGCGGTGATGATCAGCTCGACGGCCTTGGCGAACGTGACGGCGTCGAACTTGCCGTCGTCACCGAGGAACTTCATCAGGTTCAGCGACGCGAGGTTGCAGCTGGAGTTGTCCAGGTGCATGTACTCCGAGCACGGGTTGGACGCGGTGATGCGGCCCGACTCGGGGCAGGTGTGCCAGTCGTTGATCGTGTCGTCGTACTGGATGCCGGGGTCGGCACAGGCCCACGCGGCCTGGGCGAGCTTGCCGAACAGCGACTTGGCGTCGACGTGCTCGATGACCTCACCGGTCTGACGCGCGCGCAGGCCGAAGTCCGAGCCGTTCTCGTAGGCGTGCATGAACTCGTCCGACACGCGGATCGAGTTGTTCGCGTTCTGGTACTGCACCGACACGATGTCCGCGCCGCCGAGGTCCATGTCGAACCCGGCGTCGCGCAGCGCGCGGATCTTGTTCTCTTCCTTCGCCTTGGTCTCGATGAACTCCTCGACGTCCGGGTGGTCGACGTCGAGAACGACCATCTTGGCCGCGCGGCGGGTGGCGCCACCGGACTTGATGGTGCCCGCGGACGCGTCGGCGCCGCGCATGAACGACACCGGGCCGGACGCGGTGCCGCCGGAGGACAGCAGCTCCTTGGAGGAACGGATGCGCGAGAGGTTCAGGCCGGCACCGGAGCCGCCCTTGAAGATCAGGCCCTCCTCGCGGTACCAGTTCAGGATCGACTCCATCGTGTCGTCGACCGCGAGGATGAAGCACGCGCTGACCTGCTGCGGCGAGCTGGTGCCGACGTTGAACCACACCGGCGAGTTGAAGCTGAACACCTGGTGCAGAAGCATGTAGGTGAGCTCGTGCTCGAAGATCTCGGCGTCCGCGTCGTTCGCGAAGTAGCCGTGCTCCTTGCCCGCGCCCACGTAGGTCTTCACCACGCGGTCGATCAGCTGGCGCAGCGACTGCTCGCGCTTGTCGCTGCCGACGGCACCGCGGAAGTACTTGCTTGTGACGATGTTGGTGGCGTTCACCGACCAGAAATCGGGGAACTCGACACCGCGCTGCTCGAAGTTCACCGAGCCGTCGCGCCAGTTCGTCATGACGACGTCGCGGCGCTCCCACGTGACCTCGTCATAGGGGTGGCGGCCTTCGGTGGTGTAGACGCGCTGGACCTTCAGCGCGGCAGGCTTGGCAGCCGCCCGTGCGGCTGTCTTCTTGGCTGAGCCGCCGACGGTCTCGGTCACGGTGGATCTCCCTCGTGCTGGTGCTTAGAAAGTTGGTATACGCACACGCTGTGGAGCGCGTGGATCACTGCTCGGCCGGTGCTTCCTCGGCTCTGGCAGTGCGAAGATCGAGGATTTCCTTCTCGAAGTCCTCAACGGACGAGAAGGACCTGTAAACGCTCGCGAAACGCAGATAGGCGACCTCGTCGAGCTCACGCAGGGGGCCGAGAATGGCGAGGCCCACCTCGTGGCTGGCGATCTCCGCGCATCCCGTCGACCGGATCGACTCTTCCACTCGCTGGGCGAGCTGCTGGAACGCGTCCTCGTCGACCGGGCGGCCCTGGCACGCCCTGCGCACGCCGACGACCACCTTGTCGCGGCTGAAAGGCTCCGTCACCCCGGAGCGCTTGACCACGGCGAGAACCGCTTCTTCAACCGTGGTGAACCTGCGGCTGCAGCTGTTGCAGGAGCGACGGCGACGGATCACCTGGCCCTCGTCGACCTCGCGGGAGTCGACCACCCGCGAGTCCGAATGACGGCAGAACGGACACCGCACGTCTGTTCACCCCTCCCCGGCGCAGCACTGATCGCAACAGCCACACAGGGGGCGGGGTTACCCACAACCTGTGGACTACTTACAACCATGTAACCACTAGATGTAGGGGTAGAACCTAGATCGCAACGCAAGAGGTTGCAACTCGACACGGCGTGTCGGGCGACACTCGGATGGAGGAATCCTGAGTGAACTGCGGCTACTACGCACCGGCGTCGGTGCGTGACCGCCGCGCAACCTCCGCGGCGATCCTCGCGTGATATTCCTGTGACGTGTCACTCGGGTGGCGCAACGAGATGAGGGAGATCGTCTTGGGGTCTGGGGTGAAGAGGGCCGGCTTGCTGGCCCTGCTGGTGGCCGCGAGCGGGGTACTGGCACCCGCGGCACAGGCAGCCACCGCGTCGGTGACCGTCACATGCGAGGAGGGAGCGTTCAGCGGCAAGTTCACGCTGACCTACGACCTCGGCGAGGAGTACCGGCTCCGCAAGGGCCGGGGCTCGGCCGGTCCGTACATCGCGGACACCGGTGCGATGCACGTCAAGGTCTACCACCGCGTCGGCACCGCGCAGAGCACGGTGCTCTCGAAGTCGAAGACCGGCCTGAGGTCGGACCAGGACGGCGAGGTGCCCGTCAACGGCACGACCGTGGCGCGCACCGGGCGCGCTACGGTCGAGGTGAAGTTCGCCGACAGCAGCGGCGTGAAGTGCACCGCCGAAGGAGACCTTCGCTGAGGTATCTCCTGCTCGGACCGGTCACGGTCCTCGGCCGACACCCTCTGGTCGCAGCGCCGGGAGTGGGAGGGCTTCACCACCCGGATGCGTCACCACGCATCAAGGCTCGCCG